>JAYVXM010000091.1:0-7910 GCA_043785205.1 Bdellovibrionales bacterium | reverse complement strand
ATGTACTTTTAAAAACTCCAATTATCCTTAATTTAAAGGAAAAATATCTTTGTTATCCCTCCAAGCCGCTCTACGAGATCGATCAGGAATTGAAACTGGAGAGAATCCCCGTTGTTTATGACGCGGGTAGAATTTGGCTCAGCTTTTTAGCTAACGGCTTAAAACTCGATGACTATTTCTTGGACACGGGCTCCGACTCGACTTCGATTCTTTCCAAAGATTTGATGAGTTTAAAACTAAGACAGATCGACGAGGATTCGAGAGCTACTTCCGAATCGGGGAACACTCTCTACACAACAAAAACTTACGGACCGGCATCAATTCAGATCGGAAAATGGCAAACTTCTCTAAACACGGTCACCGGAGCAAAAGACGAGCGATTTCGAAAATTGGGAAGCGATGTACTACGGTCATCAATCCTCGGTATCGATTCGAATACGAAGTTTTTATTCGTCGGTCATTGATTTAAGCTCAAAAATTCGACCAGAAGAGAATTCGTTTGTAACGCGGAGCTGCTCTTCTACGGGGTTTACTGATCGATAACCCTGATTTTTCATTTGAGGTGTGTCTCGAAACCGAAGATTTCGATTGCATGATCGGCACTTTCTTTGCCTCTGCGAGAGGCATGGCATCAGAAAATCAGTTCTTAGAAATCGAAGTTGCCCAACGAATCTATTTCATCCGCGGGCTCAGAGTGATGCTGGATAGCGATTTAGCCGAGCTCTATCAAGTTCCCGTCAAAAGGCTGAATGAGCAGGTACGAAGAAATATCGAGCGGTTTCCGTCCGATTTCATGTTCCAACTCGTTGAAAGTGAATGGAAGATCTTAAGGTCGCAATTTGCGACCTTAAGATCCGGCGTCTGGGGAGAGCACAAGAAATACCTACCTTTCGTATTTACCGAACAAGGCGTAGCTATGTTGTCCGGCGTATTGCATAGCTCTCGCGCAATTCAGGTGAACCTCGAGATCATGCGGGCATTCATTAGATTGCGATCGTTCGTGGAGAGTAATCACGAACTCAGTCTGAAACTCGATCAGCTCGAGCGGAAATACGACAAACGTTTCAAAATAGTTTTTGATGCTCTTAGGAGGCTTATGGCTAGCCCTCCTCCGAAGCGAATTGTCGGACTAGGAAAGTAAGGACACGATTAACCCTGAACTAGCGCGCAACGACTGCACGCTTAAATGAATGACTGCGGCGTACGCCATGGAATCGAAATCTTGAATCAGATTGGAGACGAGATTTTAGAAATTGTTACAATTTATGATGAAATGGTAATCGGTAAAGATGGCATATTCATTTCGTAGCGTGAGTCGCATTCTCGTAATTGTTTTACTTTTAGTGGCTGCTCCGGTTCGTGCCGGGGACTTCATACCGATACGTAAGCAGATGCCCATTCCAGGGAAAATCATCGCCATTTTAGTCTCCGATCCCGCTCCGGTACTCGGGAGCGAAGGCCGCTCCGGCCCGCCCGGAAAATTGTGCTTGGGGTGGAATGGTGGCAGTTACAGTTGGATCTATATTCCTGTTGCGGAAAAAGGATCGCTCACCCAATTCAAGATTGCACTGCCTGATGGGAAATCAAAGGTTTACCCGCACTTGAGCATAGCTACTTCTGCAAATACCCAACTGTGGGGAATAGATGCTCGGTACGCTTTGGTCGAGGTTGAAGTAAACGATCGTTTCGGTAGCCCAAGCAACGAAAGTGTTGTCGCGACTCGTGTGAAAAAGCTGGACCAATCGTCTGCCTATCCGATTAATGTCGAAAAGGTCATCGATCAGCTCAAAAGGCAGTATGAAAGTCATTTGGCCCAAAAATCCAAAGACCTCGACGCGGCTATGAACGCATCGTCCGAAAAGGTTTTTAAAAAACATCGCGATCCAAAGGAAGTTGAGCGCGCCAACCTCATGTTTGTGACTTGGATGCCGCTCGTCGAAAAGCTTGTCGTTCGTTTTCAAACAACGATTACGGATGGCGATTATTCTTATGGGTTTGGTATGGCCCGAGCGGGAGATGAGCATAAAGAAAAAGACCCGCACGCTGGTATGCGCTACGGCACCCAGTTCGGTATTAAATACCGTGCGCAATTCGAGGTATCGAAGTCTGGTAATATCGGAAATATGGAAACACTACCGATCGAATCGTTCGGCGGGCAAATGCCTAGGCCGATGTAGTCTATAGAAAAAGTGACAATCCCTGAGTTCACGCCGCAATGATTGGGCCCCCAGATGACAATTTGGACTCGACTCGGATAACTCGGGGAGGGCTTAAGTTTTAGTTCGACGAGGTTAGATGCGGGAACGAAAGAGCGGCGCTAACGTAAAACGAAAGAGAACGTTCAGTAGGCGTTTTCCGAAGGTCGTACCGGGATGACGCTCGTCGTAACCCTCCGGCATCCCGTTCGCATCGAGTTTGGCGGAAAGCGCGGTCGTCTGTTCGAGAAAAGCGCGAACGGGTCCGACGGCGTTCGGGTCCTCGGTGATAATGAAATCCTCGCTATTGTGTTTCGCGGAGCGCGGGTCAAGATTGAAGCTTCCGACGACGACCCGCTTTTCATCAAAGATCGCAATTTTTGAATGGATCGTCTGGGCGTGGGTAAACTCATAAATTTCCGCGCCCCAGCGAAGGAGCTTTGGACGAAGGTTCAGATAGGCCGATTGGGCTAAAATCATATCGTTCGAGCGGAGGGAATTCGTGACGAGACGAACCTTCACTCCGCGTTGGAGGGCATCTTTAAGGGCGCGCTTGAGCGGCGGAGTCAGGACGATATAGGGATTTTGAATCTCGATTGTGGATTGTGCGTTTCGGATCTCGTTCGCGTACAGCTTTTCAAGGGTACGATCGCGCCCGCGTTCCGTCGGGTTATTCGCGTGAAAGGAAACCTCGGTGCAGGCGCGGACCTTCAACCCATCCCGGGTCGGTGGGACGCTGAGTTCACCGAGTGACTTCATCTCTTGGTAATCTTTAGCGATCAGCGCGCTAAAATCTTCATAGTCACGATCGGATACGTCCGTCGGAATCGTGGCGTCTTCGACCCAAGGGGAACTCCAGCGCTCGTCAAAGTACCGGGCGGCGTCGCCGGCCACCGGTCCCACGAACAGGGAGTCGAGATCGTAAAAGGATCCTTTTGCCCCGAGATCCGGATTAAAATAGTGATCCGCGAGATTTCGGCCGCCGACGAGTAAGAGGTCGCGATCCGCCACGATATATTTGTCGTGCATGCGTCGATCATAGTATTTAAGGTTGGCGCCTTTGATTGGATTGAAGAGGCGGATTTGGACGCCGTGAAGCTTCAAATATTTCATCATCTCCTTCGGGACGCGTGAATCATAGTCGTCGAGGATTAAGCGCACTTTCACATGGCGCTGTTCAGCCGCTTCCTGCATGAGGGCGATGAGGTACATCGGCTTGATGTCGCGCACGAGCGCGTAATAGCTCAGGAGGAGTTCGTCCTTCGCGAGTCGAATCATCGTTTTCCGCATCTCGAACGCTTCCGTAGGATCGGCGAGAACTTTCACGCAGTCGGTGGGGTTTTCCGAAAGCGCTGCCTCTTCAAAACTCGGTTCTTCTTCGGCGTACCCGGAGAGCGAAACGAATACGATCGGCAGGAGCGCGGTCCATTTCAATGCGGAGGAAAGTCGAGACATCGGGGTGCTCCTGGAAACGAATACGGTGGGCTGGGGGGACTCAACGGAAGGAAGATGACGCACTGTGCCATAAACCGTATTCTTTCGCTAGGAATGAATAAATTCCATAATATTAAATAGATACCTCGCTATTTCTTTATGTCGATTCGGACGGTACAACGCACCGCAAGTGAAACTCGGCCCCTTCGAAATCGCACACCCCTTCATCCTGGCCCCGATGGCCGGGATCACGAACTCTCCGTTTCGTCGGCTGATGAAGCGGATGAACTCTTCCGTCGTAATCTCCGAGCTCGTATCGTCGACGGGCATGGAGTACCTGGGCCAAAAGACGCTCGACCTTCTGAAGTTTCATGATGAAGAGCGGATTCTTGGCCTCCAGATTTTCGGCGACGACCGCGAACATCTCGTGAAGGCCTGCCAGTACATCGAACGCCTCGGCGCTGATTTCGTCGATTTGAATATGGGCTGCCCGGTTCCGAAAGTCGTGAAGCGGGGCGGGGGGGCCGCGATGTGCCGCGATCTTCCCGAGCTTTCGAAAACGCTCCGGGCGATGGTCGACGGAGTGAAGATCCCCGTCACGATTAAAATTCGGACCGGCTGGGATTCGGAAACGCGGAATGCGGTTGAAGTCGCGCGCGTCGCCGCCGACGCCGGCGTCGCATGGGTCGCGATTCACGGTCGTACGCGGGCCCAGGCGTACGCGGGTGAAGCCGACTGGGAGTTCATCGGAAACGTGAAGGCGAAATCGTCCATTCCGATCATCGGGAACGGCGATCTCACCACGCCCGAAAAAGCGGTCGAACGCTATAAAACCTACGGCGTCGACGCCGTCCTCATCGGACGCGGGGCGCTTCGGAATCCTTTCATCTTCGAACAATCCGCACGCCGACTGCGCGGCGAGGATTTCGCGATCCCCGTCGCCGCGGATTATATCGACATGATCAATACCCAGCGGACGCTACTGGAGGAGACCTACCCGAACCGCGGCGTAACCGTGCACGCGCGGAAATTCCTGGCCTGGTACTCGGCCGGCTTTCCCGGCTCCGCCGATTTCCGGAAAAAAGTTTTCTCGATTGAGTCGGGTGACGAGCTTTGGGGCGAAGCCCGTGATTTCTTCGAGGCGAGTGTTTCGAAACGCGACTTCCGTTTTCTCCAGGAAGATTTCCTTATGGGCGGACACGGTTAGTTCCGTGCATAGCCCGCCCATCCGCGGGCGAGCCTACTCGCGGCTACTAGAACTGCCCGAGGCGGATCGTCCGACCGGCGATCTTGATCGCATAGCCGTCGCGCTCGGCGAGCGCATGCATGAGGAGTTCGAGGTAAGGCTTGCGGAGAAACTTCGCTTCCTCGGTTCCTCCCTTCACGCGACAGGTGAGCCGATCGGGTAGATAGGCGAGCGAGGTCGGATCGAGCCGTTCCCGTTCGCCGCTGGCGAGCGTGAGTTCGACGACTTCCTCCCCGGCTGTGCCCCGCCAGTCGATATCGATCACGAAGCGGGCGGTATCCTCCACTTCGATCCGTTTGAAGTCTGATCCGATGCGGATGAAATATCCCGCCTCGTCCCGCCCGAGAAAGCGGTGAAATCCTTCGACCGTGCGGGCATGGGTAATCTCCTCGCCGTCGGATAGAAAAACTCCGTTTTTGGTGAGGCGAATCGTCTCGCGATCGATGAAGAGCGGCGTTTCCGTCATTCGGTTTTCGGTATCTCCGAGTTCGCGTCGCCTTGTCAATGAACCCGAATCGCTAAATTAGGAGGATGGGGTTCGTTCCGAACCGCGCAGGATCGCCCAGAGTCCCGCCGTCGCCGCGATGTGCTTCAGCGAATGTCCGCTCAGCACGCCGAGGCGCGAATAGATTTCGCCGTCGAGCGCTTCGCAGGCCTTCGCCGCGAGGTAACCGGCGAGGCCCGCCCAGATGAGGGACGGCTTCATCTCGCCGGTGCGGGTCACCCCTAGCATGAGGAGCGCGAAGAGGAGCGAACCGAACTGGAGGACGATATAATACTCGGTCGCGCCGCCGCCGTAATAGATATTCCAAACCGACCACGCGCCGGCGACGCAGAGTCCGAGCCCGAGGAATAGGCCGGTCCGTTCGCAAACGCGGTCGGCGACGAGCATGCCGACGAAACTCGCGAAGCCGATACTCATCGGGAGTTCGTCCCAAAACAACCGGGTCGGCGTCGGCGCGTAATGGAAGTACGCCGAACCGAAGGCGGTTCCGAGGACCGCGATCGTAAAGATCACCGCGAGGGTTCGGTAGCGCTTCGGAAAACGGCCGATCCGCCGAAGGGTCGCTAGGCCGAGGACGAGGAATCCGAGGTTCGTCGCCACGTTCCAGAAGTTCGGGATTCCGAGATGGGTTTCCTGGTCGGCGAAATGCGCGGAATAATATTCCGGATCGAAATGGAGTTTATCGCGAATGAGCCAAAGGATGATCGCGGTCGCTAACGCGGAAAGCGCAGTTTTGATAGCGGAGGTCATGCGGCCCCTTTCGAAATTTACTTTGATTTCAGTAAGTCTCGCATCGCCTGCCGGAGATCGCCAAACTCAAAATGACCGTCGACGATCAGGGTGACGACGTCGAGCGGACCGTCGATCGCCGCTTGCGCGACCGCGTCCGGGTTGATGGTGTAGCGCCCGAGGATTTTCTCGAGTTTGAACGGGATATCCGTGTAAGTCATGAACATCATCTCGGAACAGACGAGCGTGTTCTGGGTCTCGACATCGAAGCCGAAGTCGTAGGCCTTCCCGTATTGACTGGCGGCCCGGATAATCGCCCGTTTGAGCTCGTCGGTGGTCAAGGCCGGACGACGGAGAATCGCGAACGAATCGATATCCATGAAATGCGCGAGGCGATTCGTCGTAACCCCGGGGCGGAGCGCTTCGACGATGCTTTTCCCATCGTGGATGCGGGCCTGGAGCGGCTGAATCTTCGGGTGATCCCAAAGGCCGAGGGATTTCAGCTCGTCTTCAGTCCCGAGCCAAATCGCGTTGTGGCCCCAGTAACCGGGGATGAACTTATCGGTCAGCCGGAACGGCGTCTTTTCGAGGAGTACGTCGCCCGGCCTTAGTTTAGCGAGAAGGTCCGCTTCGAGCGCGGGTGATTGGTAGAGGTAGCCGTGTCGCGATTGGAAGAGGCCGATCGTGTTTCCAAATATTTTCGAAAGGCCGAAGACCGTGTCCTCGAGAGAGTCGCGGAAGATATCCCGGAAGATTTTTTTCGCTCCGAGGACCTTCCGGAAAAAGAACCGGACATCGTAGACGACCCGCTCGAAGTCGTTCTGTTTCCGGAGATATCGGAACGTTCCACTCGTTTCGACGACCGTCCAGAAGAACCGCAATTCCGGTTCGTCCAGCACGGCCTGATCGAGATTCCGACCGAGTTCGTCGAACCGGCGGGCTCCGCGAAGCATGGGCCGGTGAAAGCGGACGGAGTAGAAATTCTTCACGGTCTTCCGGAGAAGGTTTTTCGGCTTTCCGAAGCCCGAGTTTTCCTCGTTGGCGACGTGTCGAAAGAGATCGTTATCCTGGAGCGATTCCGTGATGTCCTGATAGTTGTCGGCGAGCATGTATCCGATCGCCATCGTCTCGAGATAGTGAAAGAGATCGACGTCCGAGTGAACGCGTTCGGGATGGTTCACGAGCTCGAGGTAGGGTCCGATCTTTCCTACGAGCTCTTCCTTGAGTTGGCTACGGGCGAGGATGTTCTGGTGAAACGATTCGAGTTGATCCGCATGCAGGGGATCGCCGAGCCCCGTTTGGTCCCGGAGTTCCTTTATGGCCTTTTTCGCGAAGCTCCGGAAATCGAGGAGCTCGAGGATTTGATGCTTCGTCTGGTCCGTCTCGTCGCGGACGGACGCGTTCTCGAGATACAGCGTCGCCGAGGCGGGCGTGCTGAACGCGAGAACGGTGAGGGTCAGGGCGACGAAAATAAAACGCATTCCCGGTTATTGAGCAGAACGTGTGCCCGGTGGGGGCACCGGAGAGACTCACTGACTGGCCGAGAGTGACCAAGAACTAGTCGGCTGTATAACTATCCGATACTATTTGGTTTTTATGAATCAATACTTGAGTAATTAACTTAACTTTGATAAAACCAGAGTCGGAGCCTTTTATGCGTTCGACTTTGAAACTTGCCCTCGCCACGACGGCGCTCTTCGCGCTGAATGATCTCGGGCAAATCGCCCGCGGCGCGGACGTTCCGAATAATAATAATATCGACGCGCCCGAGACCGGTTTTTATCGGCTTGAACCACGGGAG
>JAYVXM010000090.1:0-2378 GCA_043785205.1 Bdellovibrionales bacterium | reverse complement strand
ATCGTATAGAGCGGCCCCATTTGATAGGCGGTCCAGATGAGAGCCACCATCATGACCAAGTTCCGAAGCACTTCACTGAACGCGTACACGACCTGATTGACGGTCGTCGCTTGCATGACCATCTGATTTTGGAGGTAACCGACGGAATACTTCGTGAAAAAGTCGGCCGGCATGGACAGGTATTTCGCGAATAGAGTTTCCCGCAATCGGCAGAAAAGGTCGTTCCGCAAATTCCCCATTTGGACTCCGACGACGACGTTGCCCACGGTACGAAGTCCGATTGAAGCGACGTACACGGCCATGGCGATCCCCAGCACGCGGACATCGCGTTTCGCCACCATATTGTCCAAGAAGTAGCGAAGGAGGTAGAAGTCGACGATGGAGGCGCCGCTCAGGATGAGCGACCCGCTCACCACGATCGAATATCCACGCCATTTATGCTGGAGAAACGGCGAGACCCACTGAACCAGGTCGTAAAATTTTCGGAACGGACCGGTTAACAATTTTTCAACCAATGAAGGCATAAGAATTCCTTAAGGATGTTTGCGTCGAATCTCAACCAGATGCCGTGAAGTATCCGTCGGTGAATGGTCTCGAGATAATTCATTTTCCATTCGCCGATACTTTCACGTTTGAAATGCAGGGCCGCGGCGGCCGTCATTCGTTCGCCGGCCGAACGAAGAGGAGCGAATAGGGCGGGTTCGAGCAACGGCTCGAGACGCCCCCAATGTATCGAGAGCCCCTCGAAGGAGCTCGTCCACGGGTCGAGCGCAGACGAAATTTTGGTGAGGTCCGGCCCGTTTAAGGCCCCGCGAACGGCAGGTTCGACGAATTTTCCGATCGTTTCGACGTGGTGGTCGAGGGTCTTTCCGCGCTCTTCGACGTCGAGTCCGATCGCCTCCATGGATAAGAGCGTGGACGCGATCAGGAAGGGCCATTGGAGCGAGGAGTTTCGGAATCCATTTTCCGCATATTCGAGCATAAGGTCGGTTTGAATGTGGTTGAACGCGGTGATGAGCGGTCGCGCGAGATTGCCGCCCATTTTATCGAGCGGAAAAACAGTATAGGGCGAAACGCGGAACGACTCGATCAGCGGACATTCGGCGCAAACCGCGGCGGTCGCGTCTCGGAGTGAGCGGAGCACGACGTCCGCCGCGGGGTTGGCCGAAATATCGATTCCGACATAGTATTTTCGGCGCCAAAGGTCGGGCATGATCTCGCAGTTGTCGGCGGCGGAAGATTCGAGCGCCCGAAGCCGAATCGGCTTGCCGATCGCCAGGGCCGCTTCCCAAGGTTCGATCGTTTTCAGGTCGATCTCGGCATCGACACGCCATACTGGATTCGGGAGGTCATTCATCCGAAATAACCTCGCTTAAGGAGCTTCTCGAGGATGTGAATCGTAACGAGCTCTTCCGACGCGACGAAGTAGAAACGGGCGAAGTTGATGTGCAAAAGACGGCGCACGACCCACTCTTCCCAGAGCATCGCTTGGGAAATGCGATCGCGTGAATCAGAATCGCAGAGCGCTTTGATTTTTCCGGCCGTTCGTCTCAAGGCCTTTGATCCCTCGAGGTTCGGCAGCCTCTGAACCATCTCCGCGATCGGTTCGGCGAGGGAGTCCGCCGTGGGAAAGGCGCCGCAGTCCGTTTCGAGGTTCACTTTCCATCGCGTGAGCGCGACCTCCATTTTTTTCGGAAAATCCGGAAGCGTCGCCCGAAGGAGTGAAGCGGAAATTTCGAGCGTGTGAATTGTTCGCGGGGACCCCTCACGGAGATTTCCGCCGGTTTTCTCGGATTCCAGGACGTAATCGGTAAGGACGGATTGGACGTTATCCGCGAGGCGAACCCCTTCGCGCCCGCCGAAGTATTCCGGACCTAAAGATTCGAGATCGGCGGCGCCGTAGGTAAAATGGGGGCCGATTTTCCGCGCCGTCGCGAGCGCGTAGAGCGCGTTTCCGACGGTATCGGAATACTCGGCCAGGTCGAGACTCGGTTTCTCCGAAAGCGTCACCGTCAAATCGAGCCAAAAAGCGAATCGCTCCGGTCCGATCGGTAAGCGACGGGGGATATAATGAAAGACCAGCCCGTTCTTAAATTTTTCGAGGATGTCTCGAAAAACAGGCACGAGGAGGCGAGCCGTCGATTCGACGGAGGCACCTGCTGCGGGGAGAACGCGAACGGAAATCCGACGCGACTGCCCCGGATATTTCCAACAGCCGTGCGGGTGGCTGGGATCGGGAGCTTCGGAGAGCCAAGGATCTGGCGCTAAATGACGAACTCGCGCTGTAGAAATAGCATCTCCTTTCCGGCCGCCCTTTCGCGGGCCCTGAAGGCTCTTCGGAGACGGGAAGCGGGACCTTGATGAGGATTTTGACAAGG
>JAYVXM010000089.1:0-2393 GCA_043785205.1 Bdellovibrionales bacterium | reverse complement strand
CAGGAACTCCTTCACCGAGTGCGTCTCGCCGGTCGCGATCACATAGTCGTCACCGACGGGGACCTGAAGCATCATCCACATCGCTTCGACGTAATCCTTCGCGTAACCCCAGTCGCGTTTCGCGTCGAGGTTCCCGAGCGCGAGGTCCTTCGTCGTTCCGGCCATGATCCGGGCGAGGGTCTTCGTGATCTTCCGGGTCACGAAGGATTCACCCCGGCGCGGGGACTCGTGATTGAAGAGAATACCGTTCGAGGCGTGCATGCCGTAGGCCTCGCGGTAATTCACCGTGATCCAGAACCCGTAAAGCTTCGCGCACCCGTAAGGCGAACGCGGGTAGAACGGCGTCGTTTCCTTCTGGGGCACTTCCTGGACCTTCCCGTACATTTCGGAGGACGAAGCTTGGTAAAACTTCGTGGCGATTCCGGTTTCGAGGATCGCGTCGAGGATGCGGATCGTGCCGAGTCCGGTCACGTCGGCGGTGTATTCCGGCACGTCGAAGGAGACGCGGACGTGGGACTGGGCGCCGAGGTGGTAGATTTCGTCGGGTTTCACCATCCGGAGAATCCGGTTCAGCGACGAGCCGTCGGCGAGGTCGCCGTAGTGGAGGTGAAGGCGGTCCTTCGCGTTCAGGGGCTTGTCGAAAAAAATCGGGTCGATCCGCTCGCGGTTAAAGGTCGAAGACCGACGCATCATTCCGTGAACTTCGTACCCCTTTTCGAGGAGAAGCTCCGCCAGATAGGAACCGTCCTGCCCGCTAATTCCGGTGAGAAAAGCCTTTTTCATAGTCTTCGATTTGTCCGTCATGGAACTCCGCGTTGTCAACCTCCACGTCGGTGGACTCCCGATCGAAAACATGAAAGATCTGAAGGACGATGAAATTGAAATATCCTTTAGCTTCGACGACTTTCGGGCGCGAAGAAATCGAAGCCGCGAAGGCCGTCCTCGACTCGAATCAGTTCACGATGGGTGAACGCGTAAAAACTTTCGAAAACGAATTCGCGGAATGGACCGGCGCGAAGCACGCTCTGATGGTGAATTCGGGCTCATCGTCGAATCTTCTTATGGTCGACGTGATGATTCGCCGCTCGAAGGGCGGAGCGCCGTGGAAAAAAGGCGACGAAGTCCTTGTTCCCGCGCTCGCCTGGCCGACGACCGTCTGGCCGCTCGTCCAGCTCGGCCTCGTCCCGGTCTACGTCGACGTCGATCCGAAAACGCTCGCGATCGATCTCGAGAGCGCCCGCTCGGTCCTCACCCCGAAAACCAAGGGCATGTTCTTGATCCACGTCCTCGGTCAGTGCGCCGATATGGGCGCGATCCTCGGGTTCTGCCACGAGAACGGGATCGCGCTCCTGGAGGATAACTGCGAATCGCTCGGCGCGAATTTCGACGGCACGGCGGCGGGGACTTTCGGCGTGACGGGCTCCTACTCCTGCTTTTACTCCCACCACATCTCGACGATGGAAGGCGGGATGATCACGACGAACGACTCGGCGATCTACGAGGATCTCAAGAGCCTGCGCGCGCACGGATGGGTCCGCGACCGCTCGGATAAGGCCGAGTGGGCGGCGAAGTATCCCGATCTCGATCCCCGGTTTATGTTCATCATGCCCGGCTACAACGTCCGGCCGCTCGAAGTCTCGGCGGCGATGGGATCGGTTCAGCTCCGGAAACTCGATTCGATGCTCGCCTCGCGCGAGAAGCTCGCCGGCGACGTCGCCGCGTGGACGAAGCGAACGGCGCCGTGGATGTCGCTCATCGGGTCGGAGCACCTCGGCTCCGGGACGACGGCGAACCGCCGCTCCCGCCGCCACTCGTGGATGACGTTCCCTTTCCGGGTGAACGAGCAGGCGCCGGTGAAGGTCGCTCGCGTGAAGGAGATTTTCGAAGCGAACGGCGTCGATACGCGCCCGATCATCGCGGGAAATCTCGCGCGCCATCCGGCGAACGCGCTCGCGGAAACGCGCTCAGCGAAATCGCTCAAGAACTGCGACGTCCTTCTCGAACACGGTTTCATGATCGGGTGCCATCCCCTCGTCGATGCGGGCGGGATGAAGGCCCTGGAGAGCGCCTTCGCGGCGTTAGCGAAACTATGAAAATCGAAAAAACCCTCGTCGTCCTGCCTTCGTATAACGAGAAGGATAACCTCGTGAATCTGATCGAGACGATCCTCGCGCTCGGTGCGGGATTTTCGGTTTGCGTGGTCGACGATTCCTCGCCGGACGGGACGGCGGAACTCGTGCGAAGCGCGATCGCGACGAAGAGCCTCGCGGCGCGCGTGAATCTCATCGTTCGCGCGAAGAAGGACGGTCGCGGCGGCGCGGTCCGCGAAGGATTCAAGTGGGGCTTCGAATCCGGGCGCGGCTTTCAGGCCTACATCGAGATGGACTGCGACT
>JAYVXM010000088.1:0-2395 GCA_043785205.1 Bdellovibrionales bacterium | reverse complement strand
GACCGTCTCCGGACGGAATCGGCGTTCGAGGCTTCGGTAGAGGGCCGTCGCGCGAATGAGCGCTTCCGAGGGAAGACGCGGAACTTCGGCGCGCACGGTTTTCTGCCAGCCCGGAAGGAGTTCGGTCGATTTCTTCAACGCGGTGATCTCGCCGAACCATTCGCCGTCGCGGTAATACTCGCGCAGGAATTCCTTCGAGAGGCGCGCCGGCTTCGTCGGGTCGGCGGGATCCGCGTGGAAACCGCGGCGAAGCTCGATCAAACGAAGCTCGTCCGGACCGATCGCGTCCGCGAGCATTACGCGACCTTCGCGGTCGAGTCCCCACTCGAATTTCCCGTCGATGAGCTCGAGATCGCGGAGGACGCATTCCCGGCGGAGCCAGAGGGCGAGCAGCGTCGCGCGAACCTCGAGTTCGAGGCGGGTCGCTTCGTTGATTCTTCCGACGGTGCGCGCTTCGCTTTCCGTCGCGATGAACCGATCGGTCGGTTCGAGTTTCGTGAAGTATTCGATCAGCGGCGTCGCGAAGCGGTGGCCGGGCCGGAAGGTCGTGTCGGGATTCCGCTCGAAGAAGGACGACTTGTCGGTCAGGGCGTGGCGAAAGACGACCTCGAGCGGGATGAGCGCGCCGGGCGTGTTGTCCGCGACGGCCGAATAATCGAAGCGAATCCCGCCCGCTTCATGAACTTCCTTCGGCGGGAAGAGATCGAGGCGCTCGACGACGAGGCCCTCCGGGCCGGAGGGTCCCGCGTAGACTCCGCGGTAGCACGCGCGCATTCCGACCGACTCGAGCTCGCGGCGAAGTTCCGGGAGGTAGTTCTCGAATTTATCGGGCGCGGTCTTCAGGAAGTGTTCGGCGTCCTCCGAACGGAAGAACGCTTTCCAGGAGCTCGGATGAGTCAGCTCGCGAAAGAGGTGGGCGGCGAGGCCGAGGAGCGCGGCGCCCTTACCCGGAATCGGATCCGGCATCTTTCCCCAGTCGAAGACGGAAAAGTCGTCGGTGAATTCGAAAACAATCTCGGATTTTCCGGGGATGGGGCCCCGAAGATTTTTCACGCTGCCGCGTTTGATCAGGGGAAGCGTCGTGACGGGCGGGTTCGCGGTTTTCATGGGGACTCCGTCGGATATTCGCGGTTAAGACACGCGAGGCAGGGTTTCACTTCGGGCTTGCCGCTCCCCGGGATCGGTTGGAGAGCGGAGGTGAGGTCGTCGATCGTCTGGAAGACGACGCGGTCGGCGCCGAGCGCGTCTTCGATCTCCGCGCCGCTCCGTCCGTGAGCGACGAGTTCTTCATGGCTAGGGAAATCGATCCCGTAAAGGCACGGGTACCGAATCGCGGGCGCGGTCGAAACGAAGTAGACTTCCTTCGCGCCGCAGGCGCGCACCAGCGCGATCAGTTTCTTCGAGGTCGTCCCGCGGACGATCGAATCATCGACGAGGAGGACGCGTTTCCCGCGGATCTCGCTCTCGACGGGCGAGAGTTTCAGCTGGACGGCCTTTTCGCGCTTGTCCTGGGTATCGAGGATGAAGGTCCGCGAGATGTAGCGGTTCTTGATCAAGACTTCGCGGTACGGAATGCCGAGTTCTTCCGAGAGCGAGATCGCGGCGATCCGCGCCGTTTCCGGCACCGGCACCACGACGTCCGGATTCATGCGGCCGGCGGTGATTTCTCCGCGGATTTGGCGGGCGAGGTTTCTCCCGAGGTGGATTCTCGCGTTGTAAACCGGGACCCCTTCCCATTCCGTCTGCGGGCTCGCGAAGTAAACCCACTCAAACATACACGGACGGGACTCCGCGGCCTCGGTCATGACAGGCTCGGTGGATCGGCCCGCCGATTCACCGACCACCAGCGCACGGGCCACCTTCGGCACCGCCCGAAAAATCTCCCCCTCGAGCGTCGCCGCGATCAGCTCGCCCGGACGGACGTCCTGGATCTCGGAGTAGTCGAGGAACTGGGCGACGGTCGACTCGGACGCGAAGAGCGTCGAGGTCTTGCCGTCTTTTTCTTTTTTCCGGCCCATGACGAGCGGACGAAAACCGTGGGGATCGCGGAAAGCGACGAGTCCGTAGCCCGCGATCATGACGACGACGGAATACGAGCCGACGGCCCGACGGTGGACGGTGGCGACGGCTTCGCAGAGGTGGCGGAAGGCAAGGGGCTCGTCCCGCGTCTGGTCCGCGAGCGATTCGGCGAAAAGGTTGAGGATCGCTTCGCTGTCCGAACGCGTGACGGGATGGCGGCGGGCCTGGGTGCGGAGCTCGGCGGTGAGGGGCTTGAAGTTCGTGAGGTTCCCGTTATGGACGAGGCCGATCCCGTAAGGAAAGTTCATGAAGAAGGGCTGAACGTTCGGCAGCTCGCTGAGCGACCGCCCCTCGGCGTCGCCGACCTTCGCCGTGG
>JAYVXM010000087.1:0-2396 GCA_043785205.1 Bdellovibrionales bacterium | reverse complement strand
CTTCACGCGTTCGCGGAAGGCGAGGAAGCCGGAGTCGGCTTTTAGTTTATCGTCTTCCGCGAGAACGGCGTTCAGCATCAGACCCTGCGAGCGGGAGAATCGATAGGTGCCGTCCGCGTTTTGTTCCGCGGACTGCGAGCTCAGCTGGGCGACCGGCGCGTACCGGGCGAGCCAGTCGGGCGGGAGCATCCCGAGCGAGCCGTCGGAAAGTTTCACGAGACCGCTCTTCGACTCGAGGGCCGAGAGAAGTTCCGCGCGGTCGACGGTCAGATCGCCGAAGCCGGCGTCGATCTTCAGGTCGAACCAGTCGGTGTTCGAGGTGACGTCCATCGAGAAGCTGTCGGCGATGTGGAGTTTTTGGTTTTCGAAATGGATCGTCCAGCCCGAGCGCGATAGCTCGTTCGCCGCGCGGTGGAGATCGCCGTAGAGGACCGAACCGGTCCCTTCCGGGTCGCGCATGATTTCGAGCGCCTGGATGAGCGCCTTCTCTTCGAATTCCGGATTCCGCTGGAGGACGCGTTTCGTGCCGACATCGACGATCGTCATCTCGCTCTCGGAGAGCGGAATTTCCTTACCGTCGTAATCGAAGCTGACCGTGAGGGTCATCCGGCCGAGGGTCGGGTCGTTTCCGAGCGGGCGGAAAACACCGATCGGGCGCGGATCGATTTTCGTGAGGGTCCATCCCATTTCCGCCGGCCAGGTCGTCTTCGGGGACGCGGGGTCGAGGAGAATTCGGGTCAGGAGGGTTTCGCCGTCGGCGCGGGGGACGAGGAATTCGTTTCGCGCACGGAGCTGGATCGCCCACGGCGCATGGCTCGGTTCGGTGAATCGCGCGATCCGATCGCCGAAGATCATGAAGCCGTTCCGAAGGATCGCGAGGGGCGCTTGGATCGGGAGCGAATCCGAGCCGGCGCGGAAGATTCCGTCGAGTTTGTAGTGTTCGGCGCCCGACTCGGTGATCCGGAGGTCGAGGTCCCACGTCTTCGAACGGTCGAGGCGGAGCGGACGCTCGGCCGAGTCCGGCGTGCCGTTCGGCGCGCGGGAGAGAAAGAGCTTACCCGCGCCCGCGAGAAGCGGGACGAGGTGCGATTCGAAGATCGGATCGACGGTGAAGCGGGAGGAAATATTTCCGGAGCCGCGGCCGAACGGCGCGAAGACCTGGGGATCGCCGCTTTTCGTGAGGAGCGAGAGGACTTCCTGATCGCGAGTCTCCTCGAAGTGCGAAAAGTCCTGGCTCGCGACGCGGTTCGGGCGAAGCGGTCCGAAGTGACCGCCGCCCGCCCGGTTCCGCGTCCAGAGGTCGAGGACGAGTTTACCGGTCGCCGTCGTTTCCGCGGCGGCGATGACAAAGAACGCCGCTGAGCTCGTCGAGATAAGGGTCCCCGGGCGATTCGAAATGCCCTGAAGCTGATTCAAGCGCTCGAGCCAGCTCCCCGGCGCGGCGGGCGCACGGAAGGCGACCGGCTTCGGAAAATGGCCGCGTCCGGATTGTTGACCACGACCCTGACGTTGGTGATTTCCCGGACTCTGGCCGCCGCCGTTCGCGTTTTGGCCGTTTTGATTTTGTTCGCGTCCCGCCGACGGGGTTGCGTGCACGAGTTTCAGCGGGCCGCTTTCGGGAATAGCCCCTTCAGGACTCGCCTTGTCGATTTGGAGAAGCGCCGCCCAGAGGTGCTTGCAGAGGACTCCACGGGCATAGGCCGGGCAGTCGCAGACCGCCGGAAGTTTGCGGGCTTCCGGCGCTTGCGAGAAATCGAAATTAATGTGGTACGCGCCGCCGGTGCCTTTGATCTCGATCGCGCACACCTTGTCGTTCCAGATCGGATCGGCGACGCGCCCGTCGTTAAAGTACTGGCGTCCACGCGCGAGCGCGATCCGCGGAAATTGGCGAACGCAGCGGCGTTCGAGGGATTTTTCACCGGCGGGTTCGCGGCGTTGGCCGCGGCCCGGCTGCTGTCCGGCTTGGGGCGGCTGACCGTTTCCGTGGCGATTGCGCTGGTGGCGGGGATGGGGTCCGTTTCCGCGCGGACCAGGCAGAAGCGTCGTCGTCGGTCCTTCGGTTCCCGGCTCGACCTCGATCGGTGCCTCGCCTTCGGACGCCGGGGCGCCGTTCTCGCCGGCATCCGGGTCTCCCTCCGCGCTGGCGAAGTCGCCTTCGCTTTCGTCTTCGTGTTCGTCCGCGCGCCCGGCCGAATCTCCGTCGTGGAACTCCGGTTCGGCGACGTTCCCGCCGACCTCGTCGAGGTCGACCGCGGGCGCGGCGGTACCGAGACCGTCTTCAGCGGCCTGAGTTTCGGTTTGCGAGGAGTTCGGAGGCGGGCGCCGTCCGTATCGCGGTTTGCGTTTCGATCGTGGTCGATTCATGTGAAGCCCTCAACGCTTCTCATAAAATCGCC
>JAYVXM010000086.1:0-2405 GCA_043785205.1 Bdellovibrionales bacterium | reverse complement strand
GGGGCCGAGCGGGTAGATGACGATCGCCGAGACGACCATCACGACGGTGAGGTCGATGAATTTCGCGCAGACGCGCCTAAGCGGATTCGCTCGGCGGGTTTCTCGATCTGCGGGTACTACGCCTGTCGTCTGACCGCCGTTCCCCGTCATTTCGGTTTAGGTTTTTCCTTCCAGGAAGAACCGGTCAAGGAGATCGACCAGACTGTGGAACGCGAAGATGTGGGATTCCTGGATCCGGGAGGAATTTTTTCCCGCCTCGACGTTGATCGAAATATCAGCCAGGGGCTTCAGCTTCCCGCCGGTCCCCCCCGTGAGCGCGATGACTTTCGCGCCGATCTTGCGGGCGGCTTCCACCGCGAGGAGGACGTTCTTCGAATTTCCGGACGTGGAAATCGCGAGGATGACGTCTTCCTTTTTCGCCAATGCTTGAACCTGTTTTTCGAAGACGACGTCGTAACCGAAGTCGTTCCCGATCGCGGTTAGATTCGACGAATCGGTCGTGAGCGCGATCGCCGGAAGCGGACGTCGATCGACGAGCATCCGGCCGATCATTTCGGCGGCCATGTGTTGGGCGTCGGCCGCGGAACCGCCATTGCCGAAGATCAGAATCTTACCGCCGCTATGCACCGCATTCGCGAGAACGCGAGCTCCAGCGATAAGCGCCGCGGCATTTTGATCGAAAAAGTGGCGTTTGATGGCCATCGATTCTTCAAAAGTTTCTAGGAGATAGGACTCCGGAGTCTTCACCGCCAACACCGCTTTCTTTTAGGCCGGGGCCTGATAGGATAAGAGTAACAAAACCCTGACTCTCCCGGGAGCGAAAAATGGCCCTTTCTAAGAACGTTCACGAAGCTACCGATACGAATTTTCCAACCGACGTCGCCGCCGCCTCCGGCTTGACGATGATCGACTTCTGGGCCGAGTGGTGCGGACCGTGCCGGATGCTCGGGCCTACGATCGAAGCCGTCGCCGACGAATACGTCGGCAAGGTGAAGGTCTTCAAGATGAACGTCGATGACAATCAGGAAACTCCGGCGAAATTTCATATTCGCGGAATTCCGACGGTGATTTTCTTCAAAAACGGCCAACCGGTCGACCAGCTGGTCGGGAACCAGCCGAAAGACGTGATCGTGCAGACGATTCAGAAGCATCTCGGTTAATCGGGAAGTTTGAGTCGGGAGTCGCAGGCGGCCGTTTGAGTTCAGTACCGTTTTCAGTTCGCCCCGCTTGGCATTCGGCCTGGCGGGGTTTTTCATTACGTCAGCGGGTTGACGAAACTGAAGAATTCTTCTTTGGATTGGCGCACTTCGATTGACTCTCCCGCCGAGGTCGCTATCCTTGAAGGAAGCAGTACATAAACAGCTGAAATCTCAGTTCAAATGACCGTCGGCTCACGATGCGCCGACAAGGAAGAGAGAGTCCATGGAATCGCAGGGCTTCATCGGCGGAATCATTCACGCCTTTCAAATCAGTCCCCTCACCGTCACCCCGATCTTCGTGTGCATGGCGGTGGCGGTCGCGTTCGTCATCGAACGCTACATCACCCTCTTCACGAAACTGAACGTCGACGGCGCCTCGTTTATGTTCGAAATCCAAAAGTACGTGCTCGCGAACGATCTCGACGGTGCGATTCGAATCTGCAACGGCGCCTCTCAGGCGGCCCTGCCGAAAGTGATCAAGGCCGGGCTCCAACGCGCCTCCCGCGATGAACAACAAATCCAGAACGCCATCGACGCCGCGACGCTCGAAGTGGCGCCGAAAGTCGAGCGCCGCCTCGGCTACCTCGCCCTGATCGCCAACATCGCGACCCTCCTCGGTCTCCTCGGAACGATCACCGGCCTCATCAAGGCCTTCGAAGCCATCGCCGTCGCCGACCCGGCGAAGCGCCAGGAAATTCTGGCGAACGGGATTTCGGAAGCCATGAACGCCACCGCGCTCGGTCTCGTGACCGCGATCTTCGCGATGGTCATGCATTCGATCCTCGCGAACCGCGCCCAAAAGATCATCGAAGAGATCGACGAGTTCGGAGTGAAACTGATCGATCTCCTCTCCGCCCGGAAATATCGCCACTCGTCCGAAAAAGTCGACTGAGGTCTTAAGGATGCTGAGACGAAAGGCGAACAGAGAATGCTGAGACGCCCGAGCGCCCGCCGAAAAGTCGGAACCGAACAGATCGCGCTGAACCTCGTCCCGATGATGGACACGTTCGTCACGCTGATCGCGTTCCTCCTCTACACGATGGCGTTCATCGTGATGACCCACGTGGAAACTCCGCTGCCGACGGCGAGCCCCACGGAAGTCGCGGAGAAGCTGAAAGAGAAACCGCTCCAGCTCACCGTCTCCTTCCGGAAGGACGAGACGGAGATCTGGTCGCCCTTCAAGAAGATCGACGCGAAGAAAATCCC
>JAYVXM010000085.1:0-8006 GCA_043785205.1 Bdellovibrionales bacterium | reverse complement strand
CCTGCCGTCCGGCGCGGATGCCCCCCCGTTCTCCACCGCGCCGAGGACGAGGTCGACGAGCCGATTCTTATCTTGATTGCCGACGATGAAATCAACCGCGCCGGTCGCCCCCATTTTTGTCGGATCGACTTCGGCTCCGCACCCGGTCATCACGACGCGAGTTCCGGCGTTTTGAGATGCGGCGGAAGCCATTCTCCGGCTTTGCTTGTCCGCCTCGTCGGTGACGGTGCACGAATTCACCACGCAGAGGTCGGCGATCTCGCCCGGACCGGCGGAACTCCAGCCGCGCTTCTGGAGCTCGGCCTCGATGAGCTGGCTGTCGTAGAGGTTTGCTTTGCAGCCGAGCGTTTTCAGGGAGTACTTCGGGGAAGGCACGCTTCGATTTATGCCGGCGCCACCGGGTTTTCAATCGCCTTTTCGGCGGCGGTCGACTCCCGCGATTCCGCGACGATCGCCGAGCCAAGCACCCGGGATTCCTCAAAAAAGACGAGTGTTTCCCCGCGACTGAGCCCGTAGAGCGGCGACTCGAGGCGAAGGTCGACGAACCCTCCTGGGTACTCGAGGAGGCGGGCGGAAACCCGCTCGGGCCCGATCGCCGGAACGCGGCGGTTCGCCGGCTCCTTTTCGACCGAAACGCGGCGTTCGCGGTGGGCGCCCGCTCCGCGGTCTTCGGTCCACACGAGGTCGTGCGCGATGACCGTATCGACCGCTAGCGCCGCTTCGCGCGCGACGACGAGCGTACGACTTTGGGCGACGATCTCGCGCACGAAATATCCGGTGTGCTGGGGCGCGCGCGAACCGATTTGGTAATACGGAATTCCGCGGTGGTCCCCGACGGCGAAATCCTCATCGCCGGTGAGCGGTCCGGGTTTGAAATAGCCTCCCGCGACTCGCGCCTGCGTCCGTGGATCCGCGAGTTGGGCGTCGGCCCACTCCCACCGTCCGCGACTGGCCCGAGCGGATCGAAGCGCGGTCATTTCGCGTTCGAGCGAAAATCCGTTTTCGTCCTTCGGGGTGGCGCCGATCTCGCGCGCGAGACGAAGGAGCATTTCCGTCGATACGTCGCCGACCGGGAGATTCAGCTTCGCGAGCGTACTGCGGTCGAGGCGCGCCAGCGTCCGGCTCTGGTCGAAATCTGCCTCCGAATAGCGATAGAGCTCGGGTGCCAGGCGCGCGAAATGCCCCGTCGAAAGGCGGTCCGCACTTCGAGCCGATGCGACCGATTCGAGGTGCGGAAAGAGGATGTCGCGGGCCCAGGCCGCGCTCGCGGCGAACCGCCCGCCGGTCAGAGTGGCGATCCAAAACGGATTATAGACTTTCGCGAGCGTCTCCTCGGTCACGTCGATGCACTTGAGCGGTACTCCGAGACTTTCGCAATACCTCTCGATCGCCCCGAGATCGCTCGGAGCCATGGCGCTCGGATAGATCTCGGGGTCCTCGCCGAGCGCGGCGAGATCGCAGCGAAGGTGTACCGCGAGCAGATCGAAATCCTGGTTCCGCAGGATCGAGGCCGCGACGCGGGCGGGAAGGCTGTCGTCGATTCCGAAGACGACGCGTTTACGCTGGGAAGATTTCATGGCGCTTCAAGATCTCGGCCAAGGCGCCCGCGAAAGCGAGGAGTTCCGAACGGGTATTCCCGGGATGGAGCGATACCCGAACGGCGTTGTGCGCGTCGAGTTCGGAGAGTCCCATCGCGAGCAGGACGTGGGAGGGTTCGGGCGCGCCGCTCGCGCAGGCGGAGCCCGCCGAGACGGCGAACCCACAAAGATCGAGGGCGGTCACGAGAGAAAGATTTTTTCGAAGTCCCGGAAAATGAAAATGCGAAACGTTCGGCGCGCGCCGCACGTCTTCTCCGGCGATGACGATCGAGGGAAACCGTTTCCGTAAGTCGGCCTCGAATTCGTCGCGGAGCGAGGCGAGTCGGGCGATCTCCGCCACGACATCCGTCCAGGATTCCGCGAGCGCCTCGAGGGCGACGATGCCGAGAAGATTCGGCGTTCCGCTCCGGTCGACGGGGATCGAACGCCGGTGAATCAATGCGCCGATTCCAGCGGGCGCGCCGAGCTTATGTCCCGCGATCGCGACGAGATCCGGAGCGTCCGCGGCGGATAAGTCGAGATCGGCCTTTCCCCAGCCGGCCACGTAATCGACGTGAAGCAGGGGGCGTTCAGTCGGCGTGGACCTTACTGGGCGCAGGATATGCGAAGTTACAGGGAGCTGTAAAATTCCGGTTTCGTTTCCGAGTCCGATTACCGAGATCAGACGCGCCCCGAACGCGGCGTCGAATCGCTCAACCACTCCGCTCGCGGAGGGTGCGAGTGAACGAACCTCCACGCCCGCCCTCTTCATTTCGGGGACGAGTTCGAGGACGCACGCATGTTCGACCGCGCTCACGGCCCATACCCGCGAAGCCGCCTCTCCTTCCGTCGCGAGAAGGACCGAGCGGATCGCGAGCTGGTTCGCTTCGGATCCGCTGGCGGTGAACGTCGCCTTCCACTCCGCGGGCGACGCGCGCACGGTCTTCAGCACGGCGAGTTCGGCGCGGGCGATCCGGTCGGCCGCCGCGCGCCCATAGGCGTGGAGGCTCGCCGGGTTTCCCGTGGAGAGTTCAGATCCCAGAAACGCAGAAAGCGCCTGCTTCACCGCAAGGTGAAGAGGCGCTCCCGCATTGGAATCAAGTAAGGTCGCGGATCTTGCCGGCATTGGAAGCGGCAGCCGGAGCCTTGAAGCCGGACGACTCGAGGACGTTCGAAGCGGACTTCGGAAGGTCCGCCGAACCGCGCGCCTTGCGGATCAAGTCGCCGACCGAAGTAGTCGTGAGATATTCCTGCATGAGCAGCCCGAGGTTTTCGAAGTAAGTTTTCGTGAGGATGAACTCGACGGTGTCGCTCTTGATATCAGTCGCGCCTACCAGATCCTTGGCCGGATTGATGTTTTCGCCGACGCTGACGAGCACGTCCTTGATCGAAATTTCGTCCATGGAGCGGGAAAGCACGTAGCCTCCGCCCGGTCCGCGGACACTCTTTACGACGGCGCCCTTACGGAGACGACGAAAAAGTTGTTCGAGGTAATGGAGTGAAATTTTCTGACGTTCAGAAATTTCCTGAAGGCGAACTGGACGACCATTCGAGTTGAAGGTCAGGTCCAAAATCGCTCGGACAGCGTACCGTCCTTTAGATGTCAAACGCATGGCTATTTCTCCCTTTTCCCTCTCACAAATCCATCTCTGTCGTAGCATGGTGGATATGACGCGTCAACTAATTCCCCCGTTTTTATAAAAAGGACCCCTTCATTCTCTCCTCATACTTGCCGAAAAGCCCTTACGTAAGGCTGTGTTCCACTCCTTTGGAGATTCAAACCTATGGCAGATAAAAAAAGTCAGCGATTTACGATTGATTCTGAGCGTGAAGGCCAGGAAGTGCCTACCCTGACGAAACTGCTCTACAGTAAAAATGTAGTAAAATCGCAAGGTTCTCCCGGCTCAGGACGCCAGGGGCGTGGTCTGGATGCCGGTCGCGCCAGAGAACAGGAACGCTCAAACATCATGACGCTGGAGCCCACGCTTACTGTGGAACGGCCAACTCCGGTCGACGAGGCCCCCCTTCCCCCGACCCCGGAAGCCATCTCCGCCGACTTCGTGGTATCCCAACTTGCCTCGAATCGCGCCCAACCCCTGAATATGGGGGCCGCCAAAGGCGGCTCGACCGATCGCCGGATCATGCCGGCCGCGACCCCCTATCATCGCCCGACGCTCCTTCGCCCGATTCCGCCGGCGAGGGTGCCGACGAATACCGCGGCGGGGGCCGGAATTCGCGCGCTTTCCGACGCCGTCAAAATCGAGGCGAGCCTGATTTTCGAGGACGCTGGAGAGGCGTATACCCTTCGCTCGATCGTGACCGCTTCGACCGACCGGATCGTGCTCTGGACGGGCATGGAGATCTCTAAAACGGTGTTTTCGGACCTGATGGGCCGTCTCGCGAAGTTCGGTTTCGCCGAATTCTCCACGCTCGGCGCGACCGGGTCGGGAAACTTCGATCGCACGACTTTTCGGGCCGCGTTCCAAGCGAAGTCCGGCGAATGGGTGACGCTCGTAAAGGTGAAGTCCGCGTCCGATCGCGATTCCGTCGTCGCCTTCCTGTCGGCTGCCAGCTTGCAAATGCACCTACCCGCGTTTCACTCGGCGGGAATGTCCGCCGCGAAGGCGGCGTAAGTCTCCGGCCCGGGGCAAACCTACTTACGGCCCGTGCGCGTGATTTCGATTTCGCGTCGATCCGGCTCGCCCGCGAGCGGCGCGAGCCGGATCCAAATCGTCGGCAGATCGGAATCGCGGAGGGCCCGCGCGGTTTCCGCGAAGAGATCGATCCATTCGAAGAGGACGATCGTCTCCGGATCCCAGAGCGTTTCGAGAAGTCCCGTCGCTTCGAGCTCGGCGTCGCCCTTCAAGCGGTAACCGTCGGCGTGGACCACGCGCCGTCCCTCGCCGGATAGGTATTCGTGCGCGATCGCGAAGGTCGGACTTCCCTCCGCTTCCCGACGAACACCGAAGCCTTCGAGCATCTGGCGAGCGAGCGTGGATTTTCCGGCGCCGAGCGGTCCGGTCAGGGCGACGCGCGGGGTACCCGGACGGCGCGTCCGCCGGATTTCCGCGACGAGTTCGTCGGCGATCGCGCGGAGTTCGCCCTCAGAGCAAGTGCGCACGGCATTCGATCGGGAGCTTCGTGTCCCGGTCGATTTTGATTTCTGTGAAGGCATGACTGATATTTTCGATGATGTCGGTAGCGGTCATGCTCCGGTGCCCCCGCGTCTCGGCGGCGAGGCCGCCCGCGAGGCTGTGGAGATAGACGCCGAGAAGCGTCGCCTCGAACGGATCCATGTGTTGACCGAGAAGTCCGCCGATCATGCCCGCGAGGACGTCGCCGCTTCCCGCCGTCGCCATTCCGTCGTTCGGATAATGGTTTAGGTAAATTCCCTTGTCCGGAGAGCCGATCAGCGTCGCCGCACCCTTGAGGAGCACGATCGCATGGGTTTTTTCGACCGCCATCCGCAGACTCTTCAGTACGTCCTTCGTGACTTCTTCCTTCGGCATCCCGAGAAGCCGCGCCATCTCGCCCGGATGGGGGGTGAGGACGGTCGGGGCCCGGCGCGCAACGAGGAGGTCATGGAGATTATGATCCGAGATGATATTCAGAGCGTCGGCGTCGAGCACGATCGGCCCTTTGTAATGAACGAGGAGCTCCTCGATGACCTTCTTCCCTTCGGGGCGCTGACCGAGACCGGGACCGACGACGATGCTGGAGTAGGTCGGGATCGCCTGGCGGTAAAGCTCGTAGTCCTTCCCTTCCGTCCGGATCGAGATCGCCATCGTTTCGGATGCGATTTTTTGCATCAAGACCTCGAACGAATCGCTCCAGGTCGCGACCGTTACGAGACCCGTCCCCATTCGGTGACAGGCGCGCGAGGCCATTTCCACCGCGCCGATCCGACCCGGGGCGCCGCCGATGATCAGCGCGTGCCCGAACGAATTCTTATGGCCGTAACGATCGCGCTCCTTCAGAAGCGCCGCGAGCGGTGAGCGGAGGAGGAGAAATTGATCGCCCTCGACGCGAAACCGGTACGGAAGGGAGATGTCGACGTTGATGAGGTTTCCGCGCTTGGCAGCGCCGGGCGGAAGAAAATGCCCGAGCTTCGGAAATCCGAAAGAAACGGTCAGCGACGCCTGGACGGCGTTTCCATGGATCATACCGGTATCACCGGAAACCCCGGTCGGAATGTCGAGCGAGACGACTTCGCGGGCCTTCATCCGGTTGATCACTTCGACCGTATCGGCGTAAAGTCCCTCGAGGTTGCCGAGGAGTCCGGTCCCGAGAAGACCGTCGACGACGGTGAACGGTCCCTGAGCCTGGGCGAGAAACGATTCGAGGCTCGCGATCGGATCGAGCGAGGTGAGCTTCGCCCCGAGTTTCTTCAGGATCGAGAAGTTCCGCTCGACCGGACCGGGATACTTCGTGCTCGGTTCGATGTAGAAGACGCGCACGCGTTTTCCGAGACCGATCAGGCGTCGCGCGACCACGAACGCGTCGCCGGCGTTGTTCCCGCTCCCGGCGAAGACGAGGATCTCGGTCTCCGTTCCGGCGCCCGGATAATTCTCAAGGAGAATCTGCGCCGCCGAGCGGCCGGCGTTCTCCATGAGAATATCGGGAACGATGCCGTACTTTTCTTCGGCGATGCGGTCGATTTCCCGCATTTCCTGGCTCGTGGTGACTCGCATCGAAGCTTCGTGTTGGTGGCGCATTCTTCTCCCCCTTCGTGGTCGATCTCCGCCTAGGGGGCGAGGATCGCCGAAACCATTTCCTTGACCGCGCGGTCGAGTCCGACGAGCGCCGCTCGGCACACGATCGCGTGCCCGATGTTGTACTCCTCGATCAGCGGCCGCCCCTCGGCGTCGGCGAGTTCCGCCACGGGGCGGACGTTCGCATAATCGAATCCGTGTCCGGCGTGAACGTGAAGGCCGAGGCTCCGGGCAAAGCGGCCGGACTCGCGAATCCGCTCGAACTCCGCCTCTACTTTGCGTTTCGCCGTACCGCCCCGGGAGGGCGTTCCCGCCATTGCTTGACTCGCAAGGCAGTAGCGTCCGGTGTGGAGCTCGACCGCCTCCGCGCCAAGCCGCGCGGAAATTTTCATTGCCTTCACCGACGGCTCGACGAAGAGGCTGACTCGGATCCCCGCGCGCCGGAGGCGCTCGACGGTCTTCCCGATCCGGCGCTCGTTCTTCTCGAGCGCGAGCCCGCCCTCGGTGGTGACCTCGGCGCGTTTCTCGGGGACGATGCAGTTCCAGGCGGGCTTGATCCGAAGGGCGATCTTCGTCATCGCCTCGGTCGCCGCCATCTCGAGGTTCATGGGAATTCGGAGCGCCTTCCGAAGCGCGCGGACGTCTTCGTCGTTGATATGCCGACGATCCTCGCGAAGGTGGACCGTGATCTGGGCTCCCCCGGCGTCCTCGACGATCCGGGCGGCTTCGAGCAAAGAAGGATAAGGCGTTCCCCGGAGCTGGCGAAGCGTCGCCAAGTGGTCGATGTTCACTCCGAGGCGCGGAAGGGAGGCCGCACGGGCGAGACCCGGTAACCGGGGGGCCGGCGCGGAGGAATTTTTCGTTGAGGGAGAGCTGCCGGCGGACTTCATCGTTTAAACCTAAGCCGCTCTTTCCGCGGATTTCAAGCGCCGATCGCCTTTCGCAGCTCGTCCGCGATTCCGCCCGCGATTTTTCCGATCTCGACGGCGTCCTCGCCCTCCACCATCACGCGGATGAGCGGCTCGGTTCCGGAATACCGGACAAAAACCCGCCCCTTGTCTCCGAGCGTCTTTTCGGCGGCTTCGATCTTCTTTTGGGCGGCCGGAATCGATTCGACGGGCTTCCGCTCGCGAACCTTCACGTTTTCGAGAATCTGCGGAAAAAGGTGGATCTGACGCTTCAGTTCGGAAAGAGGCTTGCCCGTGCGGCGCATGACTTCGAGAACCTTGAGCGCGGCAAGGATGCCGTCGCCGGTCGTCGCCGAGTCGAGGAAGATGATGTGTCCGGACTGCTCGCCGCCGAGTTTGTACCCGTTCTTACGCATCATCTCGACGACGTGGCGATCACCCACCTTCGCACGGAGCATGGTGATGCCGTGAGCGCGGAGACTCTTCTCGAGCCCGACGTTCGACATCGGCGTCGTCACGATCGTGTCGTGGTCGAGCTTGCCCGCGCGCTTCATCTCGATCGCACACATGCCGATGATCTGATCGCCGTCGACGACTTCTCCGTTTTCGTCCGTAAGGATGCACCGGTCGCCGTCGCCGTCGAGCGAGATCCCGATGTGGGCGCCGTTCTTGATCACGGTTTCGGCGAGCGCAGCCGGGTGGAGCGCGCCGCAGTCCTTGTTGATATTGAGTCCGTTCGGCGAAACGCCGGTCTTCACCACGTCAGCGCCGAGCTCTTCGAAGACCAGCGGTGCGGTCTTGTAGGCCGC
>JAYVXM010000084.1:0-8025 GCA_043785205.1 Bdellovibrionales bacterium | reverse complement strand
TCGCAGAGCCAATACTTGTTCACGTCCATATTCGTGCGCGGTACGGACCGCTGAATCACGTTCCCGTCCTGATGAATTTCCATATTGCAGCCGCGGGCGCAGCCTTCGCAGACCGTCGCGGTCTTCTTGAGCATCCAGGCGCGTTTATGGAAGCGGAAATCCTTCAGCGTGAGTGAACCGGTCGGGCAGATGTCGGCGTAATTCCCGGCGTAATCGGTTTCGAGCGGGCGGCCGTCGATCGTCGTGATTTCGGTGTTGTTCCCGCGCTGGACGGCGACCATCTCGTGGATCCCGGCGACTTCGGTGCCGAAGCGGATACAGCGAGTACAATGGATACACCGGTTCATGTTCTTTTTGATCACCGGCCCCATGTCGAGGTCGAGGTAGGTTCGGCGTTCTTCCGAGGTCCGCATATAGGCGTCGCCGTATTTGAACGAGTTATCCTGAAGGTCACACTCGCCCGCCTTGTCGCAGATCGGACAGTCGAGAGGGTGGTTGATCAGGAGGAATTCCATGATCGATTTTTGGTTTTGTTTCGCGCGGTCCGAGGTCGTCTTCACGATCATGCCTTCGGTCGCGGGCGTCGAGCAGGCGGTCTGGAGCTTCGGCATCTTTTCGATCTCGACCGCGCACATCCGGCACTGGGCGACGATCGTCAGTCCCGGGTGGTAGCAGAAGTAGGGGATTTCGACTCCGACCTTCCGCGCGACTTCGATGAGATTCTCGCCGGCCGCAAATTCGACTTCGCGACCGTCGACCGTACATTTAGGCATGTTTCTCACCTCGGATATAGGCTTCGAATTCTGGCCGGAACTTCTTCACGAAGCTCGCGACCGGGCCCGCGGCGGCGTCGCCGAGGGCACAGAGGGTTTTTCCGTTGATGTTGTCCGTGATCGACATCAAAAGGTCGAGGTCTTCCATCTTCCCGTCACCATGGAGTATCCGCTCGAGGATATCTTCCATCCACTTGCATCCTTCACGGCACGGCGTGCACTGACCGCAGGACTCGTGCGCATAGAATTTCGTGATCCGCTGGATAAGCTTCACCATGCAGGTATCTTCGTCGATCGCCATGATCGCGGCCGATCCGAGCATCGAGCCGACTTTCATGATCGGGTCGATATCCGCGATCACGTCGATCTCGTCGGCGGTTAGGACGGGAGCGGACGATCCGCCCGGAATCACGGCCTTGAGTTTTTTTCCACCGAGGACGCCGCCGCAAACGTCGTAAATGATCTGACGGAGCGTGTACGCGCCCGATGGGAGCTCATAAACGCCGGGCTTATTCACGTGTCCGGAAACCGAAAAGAGGCGGGTGCCCCCGGATTTCTCGAGTTTCCCGAGTTTTGCGAACCACTCGCCGCCCCGGGTGATGATGTACGGGATGTCGGCGAGCGTCTCGACGTTGTTCACGATCGTCGGCCCCGCAAACGCGCCCGACTGGGCCGGGAACGGCGGCTTCACGCGCGGCTCTCCGCGCTTTCCTTCGAGCGAGTTCAGGAGGCCGGTTTCTTCGCCGCAGATGTAGGCGCCCGCGCCCCGATGGACCGTCAGATCGAAATCGAATCCGGAACCTTGGATGTTCTTTCCGAGGAAACCCTTGGCGTAGGCTTCGTCGATCGCTGCGTTCAGAAGCTTCGCTTCGCGGACGTACTCACCGCGAATATAGATGTAGCCGGTCTTCGCGCCAATCGCGAATCCGCCGATGACCATCCCCTCGATGAGGAGATGGGGCGTATAGCGCATAATGTCCCGGTCCTTGAAGGTGCCCGGCTCGGATTCATCGGCGTTACAAACAAGGTACTTCGCCTTCGGCGAGTCCTTCGGGATGAAACCCCACTTCATGCCGCATGGAAATCCGGCGCCGCCGCGTCCGCGTAGATTCGATTTTTTCACCTCGTCGATGATCGCGTCTTTCGTCATTCCGAACGCCTTTTTCATCGCGGCGTAGCCGTCCATCTTCGCGAGATAATACGTGAGGGAGCGCGCTTCCTCGTTGAAGTGTTGAACGTAAAGAGTTTCAAATCCGGTGGGTTGACCCGCCATTTTTCCCGTCCTTAGCCTTTCATCCCTAGGCTCGCGAGAACTTCGTCCATCTTCCGGATATCGAGGTTTTCGACGTAATCGTTATTCAACATCATCGCGGGCGCGGTGCCGCAGGCGCCGAGACACTCTTCTTCGTGGAGCGTGAACTTCTTGTCCGGCGTGGTTTGACCGACCTTTATCCCGAGTCGCTTCTCGGCATGCTCGACGACGTCGTAGGCGCCGCGGAGGCAGCAGGCGACATTCGTGCAGACTTTTAGGTGATATTTTCCGACGGGCTTGAGGTTGTACATCGTGTAGAACGACGCGACTTCCTTTACTTGGGCGGGATGGATCCCGATGTAGTCGCCGACCTCTTCCATCGTCTCCGGCGAAAGCCAGCCGAGTTCATCCTGGGCCGCGTGAAGCGCGGGCAGGAGGAGCGCCACCTTGGTCGGGTAACGCGGCTCGAGTTTTTTCATCTCGTCGTAGAATTTTTGGGAAAGAAGTTTTGCCATAAAAACCGCCGCCTTTATCGACCGTTAACGGTCGAGCTCTCCGGCAATAATGTTGATCGATCCTAAAGCCGCGACCATGTCGGCGATCATACCGCCGTTCGACATCGGCGTGAGGGCCTGAAAATGGTAGATCGACGGGCCGCGAATCCGCATCCGGTGGGCCTTCGGTCCGCCGCGCGAGCTGATGTAGAATCCGAGCTCGCCGTTCGCGGCTTCGACCGTCGTGTACGCTTCGCCTTCCGGCACGTCGAATCCAGTCATGAAAAATTTGAAGTGGTGGATTAATCCTTCCATCGTGTTGTGGACGACGTCCTTCTCCGGAATCCGCGTCCGCTTGTCTTCCGACCAAATCGGGCCGGGCTTCAGCCGTTCCGCGCACTGCTGAATGATGTTCAGCGACTGGCGAATCTCTTCCATGCGGACGAGGTACCGGTCGAAAACGTCGCCGTTCTGGGCGATCGGAACGTCGAATTCGACCTTGTCGTAGAACATGTACGGCGAGTCCCGCCGAAGATCGACGTCGATCCCGGACGCGCGCGCGACCGGCCCGGTGAAGCTGTACTTCAGGCAGTCTTCCTTGCTGAATCGGGCGACGTCGACCGTCCGCTGGAGCCAGATCTTGTTCCCGGTGAGAAGGCTGTCCATTTCGGCGAGCGCGACGCGGGTTTTCTTCACCCACTCCTTCACGTCGTTTTCCCAACCCGCGGGCGCGTCGGCCATCAGGCCGCCGATCCGGGTATAGGACGTCGTCAGGCGGGCCCCGCAGAGCCGCTCGATCAGCGTGTACGCCTCCTCCCGCTGGTGGAATCCGTAGAGGAAGAACGAAAACGCGCCGATATCGACCGAGCCGATCCCGACGCAGACGAGGTGGTCGATCACGCGGGACATCTCCGAAATGATCATCCGGATCCAGATGCAGCGCTCGGGAACCGAAACACCCATCAGCCGCTCGACCGACATCGAGTAAGCGACATTGTTCAGTAATGCCGAACAGTAGTTCAGGCGGTCGGTATAGACGATGAATTGGTGATACGTGCGGTTTTCGCCGAGTTTTTCCTTCGCGCGGTGGGTGAATCCGAATTCGCAGTAGCTCTGCTCGATCGTTTCGCCGTTTACCTTCGCGACCATGCGGAGCGCGCCGTGCATCGCCGGGTGGGTGGGCCCGATATTCACGACGACTCGGGAATCGCCCCAAATATCGTCCGGATCATGCTCGATCGAAATGTGTTCGCTCGAGTTCAGCAGCGCCTTTTTGATGTCGTGGTCGAGTTCGAGCATGATCAGCGATCCCCCTTCTCGAGGTATTCCGGCTTCGGCGCCGGCGTGTCCGGGAAGATCTGATAGCCGCGAAGCGGATAATCCTTGCGGAGCGGGTGGCCGACCCAGCGGTCGTCCATCAGGATCCGGCGAAGATGCGGGTGGCCGGAGAACTTGATTCCGAACATGTCCCAGACTTCCCGCTCCGGCCAGTTCGCGGCCATCCAGAGCGTCGTCGCGGTGGGAATTTCTTCACCGTCGCTCAGGCGTACTTTCACGCGGATTCGGGCCATATTCGCGTGCGAAAGAAGCTGGTAGACGACTTCGAAGCGGGGTTCGATTTCCTCGTCGGTCGCGGTCAGGTCCGCGAGAAAACCGTATTCGATTCCGGGCGCGGTCCGCATGAAGTCGAGGACCGCGATGATCGATTCCTTCTTCACGTAGAGGATCGGCACGTCGGTCGAGGCGACGCGGGGAACGCGGATCTCCTCGATCGCGCCGCCGAACTTCGCTTGGATCTCGGCGATCTGCTTTTTCCAGGTTTCCCCGTACTTTTCGAAGTGGTTTCCGTAAATCGTGGTGACGGGTGTATTGATATCCATCGCGGGTCCTTACTCGAATTTCGATCCGAGTTGCTTGATCTCTTGGGCGGTACTCACGCCCGTACGGTTCAGGAGGTTCAGCCGTTTCCACGCCTGCTCGCGGCGTTGGGCGCGCGTCTTCCCCTCCTGGATCATTTCCTGAAGCCGCATCACGCCGTGCATGAGTCCTTCCGGCGAAGGGGGGCAGCCGGGAACGTAGACATCGACCGGAATGACCGTGTCGATCCCCTGCGTGACCGAATATACGTTGAAGATGCCGCCCGAGGACGCGCAGGCGCCCATCGAGATCACCCACTTCGGTTCGGCCATTTGTTCGTAAATCGTCCGAAGAATCGGGGCCATTTTCGTGTTCACGATCCCGGCGACGATCATCATGTCGGCCTGTTTCGGCGAGAAGCGCATCGCCTCCGCGCCGAACCGGGCCATGTCGTAGTCCGACGCGAGCGTCGCCATCATCTCGATTCCGCAGCAGCTCGTGCCGAACGGGTAGGGCCAGAGCGAGTTCTTCCGCCCGTAGTTTACGAGGTCGTCGAGGCGAGTCGTGAAGTAAACCGAGGAACCGTCTTTAGACATAAGTGGTTATTCCCATTCCAGAGCGCCCTTTTTCAGGATGTAGAAGTACCCGATAAGGAGGATGCCGACGAAGAATCCCATCTCGAGCAGGATGAAAGAATTGATGCTGAGGTATTCGCGGTAAATCAGCGCGAATGGAAAAAAGAAAATGGCTTCGACGTCGAAGAGGAGGAAGAGAATCGCGACGAGATAGAAGCGCACCGAGAACCGGTGTTTTGTATCTCCTAGGGGCGGGACCCCGCACTCGAACGGCTGGTCCTTCAGAATGTTTTTGATCTTCGGCCCGAGCAAACTCGAGAGCACGATGATGGCTCCGCCGATGCCGAGGCCGACACCGAGCAGGATTAAAACGGGAAGGTATTGCATCGCGTGGTCTCCGCGTAAGTACCAGGTTTATCAGTCGAATTTAGAATCGACCCAAACTATAGCCCCGCGGAAACGCGCGTTCTACCCTAAAGTTTACCAGAGCTTAAATGCGACGCTTGAGCCGACCCAGTTCAACATCGGCTCTGCGAAAAAAGAGAGAAGGGCGAGGGGAACCAGAAGTCCCAAAACCAGAAAGCGATGCGACCAGGAGATCGAAAATTTTTCATTCCGATGACGCAACTCGGAAGTCCAGGGATAAATCCATCGAAAGACCGCGATCGAAATGAGAATAGCGGAAAGTAGGGCGATGGAAACGAGTCCATTCCACTGATGCCGCGCCGCAGAGCTAATTAAAGTAAACTTCGCGATGAATCCCGGGAGCGGGGGCATCCCGATCACCGCGATGATGAACAAGAGTAACGCAACGCCTTCCGGAACCGAGCGCGAAAGTTCGCCACGGTTTTCATCCTCGTCGCGCCGATCCTCGAAAAAGGAGAGTGCCGAGAAAAGTCCGCCGACGACCACGACTTCCGTCCCGAGCCCGAAGAGGATCGACGCGAAACCGACTTGGTCGAGTGAAAGAAGTCCGAGAAGGTAAAACCCGCTCTGGAGGACAAGCACGCCCGCAAGAAGCTTCCGCGTGTTCGTTTGGCGGAAAGTGTAAAGCGCGCTCATGATCAGGGTCATTCCTGCGATCGTCGCGACGACCGGGAGCCATCCGATCGCGGTGATCGGTTCCCAAAAACCCTTTTCATCCATCTCCTTCGAGAACTGGATGACGAGAACGCGCACCAGAACGCCGAAACTCGAGAGCCGGAAGAGGCAGGAGGCGTAGGCCGTCGCCGGCAGGGCCGCGCCTTCGTACGCGTCCTTTGCCCAGAGCTGGGCCGGAAAGTAGGTTCCGAAAAAACCGAGCGCGAGCACGATGATCGAAAAACCGGTAGCGAAGATCCGGGCCGGTATGCCGTGTTCGAGGATGAAGGAATGAATCCGATAGAGATCGAACTCGCCGGTGACGCTATAAAAAAGAAGGATTCCAATGGCGAGCAGGAGCGTCGAATAAATCGCGAGGAAGTTTCCTTTGAAGGCCGCTTCGATCGCCCGGCGGTCGTACTTTTTCATCGCGAACGTCATCGATCCGAGGACTTGGACTCCGAACAGTAGAAACAAGATCCAAATCCAGTGCGCGGCCGAAACCGCGAGCATCGCGAGCGCCGTCGTCCCGAGGATCAGGGTCGCGTGCTCGGTTCGGTTTTCGAGCGACACTTCGTGCGATTTCCGATCCGCGAAAAGCGCGATGCCGGCGGAAAGAAGGAGGAGGATCTTCAGATAAAGGCCGAATCCATCATTCACGAAATTAGAATGTCCGTAACGGCCCGCTCCCGCGACATAGTTGAAAACGAGCTGAACGCCTGCTCCGGCGACGGCGAGCAACGCCGTCGAAAGGATCATACGGGTCCGCTCCCCGTGATAGCCCACTTCGCCGAGGATGAGCCCGATCGACGCGAGAATCAGATAAAGCTCGGGGAGAAAGAGGATCAAATCCTTCACGTTAACACCTTCAGAATCGTAGCGCGGACGATCTCGACGAGCGGCGACGGAAAGAAACCCACGAGGATGACTACCCCGACGAGGGGAATAAGCAGGAGACGTTCGCGAAAGCCGAGCTTAGTAAACCGCTCGGTGAGTTTTTCACCAAGAAAGATTTGGCGATAGACCTGGATCAAAAAACCCGTCACCACGAGCGAAACGACTAGAGACGCCACGACGATTCCCGGGTGAAAATTAAAATAGCCCATGTAGAGGAGGGCGAACGAGACGAAGCCAGCCGTGCCGGGAATTCCTGCCGCGCACGCAAGGGCGATTAGCGTCGCGGAACCGAGATCGGGAAGGGTTCGGAGCACTCCCCGTGTTTCGGCGATCGCGTAGGTCCGTGTTCGATGTCGGAGAATTTCCGAGGCGAATCCCCAAACCGCGAGCGCGAGCATCGACGAAAATATGATGAATTGGGAGCCGACGAGCCCGGTCGGATGGCCCGCGCCGATGCCCAGGAGGGAAAAACCGACGAAGATCGTCGAAAGCGAAACAAGAATCCCGCGAAGGTCACTTTCCTGAAGGAGCGTTAGCGCGCCGAAAACGAGATTCGCGATTCCGATACCGATCCAAACGTCGAGGTGGGAGCGCATGGTTTCCGGAAAGAGAAGAAATCCGATCCGGGTAAAGACCGTGAGCGCGACTGGATAGCCCGCGAGGAGGGCTGCGACTCCGATGCTCGTCGGAACTTTCAGCGTGAATTTCCGGAACCATCCTTGGAACGGCCAGAACGGCGCGCGAAGCGCGAGCCCAAAGACGATAAGCGGGAAGGCAAGGTGTTGGAGCTCGATCGGGATTCCAAAAATTTCCGTGCTTTTCCCAGTGAGTTTTCCGGCGAGGTCTTCGATCAGGAAGGTGTGCGGGTCGACCGCATGGTAGATAAGTAGAATTCCGAAAAAGACGCTCGCGCCGGCAACCAACGACACCGAGATCATACGGAAAGCCGAAACCTCGCGCCCTTCGTCACCCCAAATCGAGGCGAGGAAATAAAGGGGGGTCGGGCCGAGGGTCAGGAAAAAAAGCAGGAGGAAGAGATCCCCCGCGCAGAGGGCGCCGAGAATCGAACACTCGAGCAGAAGCAGAAGAGCGTGAAG
>JAYVXM010000083.1:0-2414 GCA_043785205.1 Bdellovibrionales bacterium | reverse complement strand
ATCGATTCCGAAGCGTTCGGCGTTCTTCACGACGTAATCGTAGGCGGATTCCATGTCTTGTTGTTGTCGGGGCCAAGTATACGTCGGGGTGAAGCGGTAACTCGGGGCGACGACGGTATAGCCCGCCTCGAGGAGGAACGGGATCGTCTGATCGAGGTCGCGTGGGTCCCCGTTCGACCATCCGCCGCTATGGATGCTAAAGACCCAGGGTCGAGGGGCCTTGCCGACGGTGGACGGATAGACGTAGACCGGGAGTTTCGCGCCGTCCGGAGTGACGAATTCTTCAGTAAGGGCGACGGGATGGACGGGAAGCTGAAAGAAGTCCATGAACTGAAAAAGGGGACGAGAGAGGTCCCCGACGTAAGGGGAGCTGATGCGCGGGTCGGGTTTCGCGTCCCGTCCGGGGCCGTATTCGAGATCCCAGAGCCAATTTCGTTCTTGGGCGATCGTTTCGAGCACGGGCAAGAGCGCGAAAACCAGCGCGATCGGGGCCAGGACAGAGACCGCCGAGAAGCGCCGGCTCTCCCGAGGGCCCTTGGCGCTCGCGAGCGCCATGAAGATGAGGGGGATCGCGAACGCCAGACCGAGCTCGCTCACCGTCAGTTGGAGGTACCACAGGCCGCGGAGAGGCGGAAAGATCGGGAAGTAGCGGAGGGTGCCGCCGAGAATCACCCCTAACGCGTAGAGCACTCCGAAATATTGGGCCATTTCAAACCTCGGTTTATGTCTTCGATTCTGGCACGAAAATCCGTAAAATGGATCCATGAGAAACGATTCGATACGGAAGTCGACTTTGCGGTCTGTATTCACGTGCGGCCTCGTTTTCCTCCTCGGGCATCCCTTCGGTTTCGCCCGCGCGGACGACGTTCCGCCGGCGGCCCGGATCGTCCCGCCAACCTCCCACTTCACGATCGCGACGCCCGGTTCGCAGTGGTTGAACGTTTCGCGTCCGCTCACGACGGACGATTTACGCGATAAGATCGTCCTTCTCGATTTCTGGACCTACTGCTGCGTGAACTGCATGCACGTGATCCCGGAGATCGCGAAACTCGAAAAGGAGTTCCGGGACGACCTCGTCGTCATCGGGGTCCACTCGGCGAAATTCGATAACGAAAAAGATACGGATCATATCCGCCAGGCGGTGCTTCGTTACGGGGTCGAGCATCCGGTCGTGAACGACCGCGATTTCCGGATCTGGCGCACGTTCGAAGTTCGGTCTTGGCCGACGCTCGTGCTGCTCCAGCCGAACGGAGAGGTCGCGACACTCGTCACCGGAGAAGGACATACCGCCGAACTCCGGAAGGCGATCCGCGACGCGATGAAAGCGTTTCCGAAGCGCTCTAAATCTCCACTCCCGATCGAGCTCGAACGGACCAAGGTCGCGAAAGGGGAGTTCTTCTACCCATCGAAGCTCACGTACGACGAGAAATCGAAAACGCTTTTCGTCGCTGACTCGAGTCATCATCAGATCGCGGCGTACACTTGGGATCCGAAGGATCCGGCGAAGTTGAAGCCGGCGTTCCGGGTCGGAAAGTCCGGAGAAGCGGGCCTCGCGAATGGGTCGTATTCGGCCGCGCGGTTCCGTCGCCCGCAAGGGCTTCTCCTCGTGAAGGGCGTCCTGTACGTCGCCGACACTGAGAACCACGTCGTACGGAAAATCGACCTCAAATCGAAGTCGGTCACGACGATCGCCGGGACCGGCAAGCAGGGCGATCTTCCGAAGTCGTCGAAGAACCTACCCGCGCTTTCGACCGCCCTCGCATCGCCCTGGGACCTCGCCTCTCATCCGGACGACGAGGACATCGTGATCGCCATGGCGGGCGAACACCAGCTCTGGTCCCTGGATCTCAAATCGGGCCGTCTCTCGGTGATCGCGGGAACCGGGGCCGAGGGTATCGACGACGGGCTCCTTCCGGAAAAAAACACCCTCGCCCAACCGAGCGGGCTGAGCTCGCTCCTCGGGAGTCTTTACTTCGTCGACGCCGAATCGAGTTCGCTTCGCTTCTTTTTCGAAGGGTACGTTCGCACGCTCGTCGGAACGGGTCTCTTCGACTTCGGGAACAAGGACGGCGATCGAAAAAAAGCGAAGCTTCAACATCCGCTCGGGCTATTCGCCGACGTAACCGGCGTTTACGTCGCCGACTCCTATAATCACTCGATTCGCCGCTACGATCCGGCCAAGCAAACGATGGAAACGGTGGTCGGCGACGGGAGCGCGGGCGAAGGCGCGGCGGACGCGGCCGAAGCGGCTTTAAAGACCCGGCTGAACGAGCCGTCTGGAATCACGAAACTCGCCGAACGGGTGTTCGCGATCGCGGATACGAACAACCATCGGATCATGGTTTGGGACCAGACCACGGGTAAGGTCGAACGCATGAAGATCACGGGCGAAATGATCGCTCCTCGGGACACCT
>JAYVXM010000082.1:0-2420 GCA_043785205.1 Bdellovibrionales bacterium | reverse complement strand
GCGCGACCCGAAAAATTCCCCTCGAGAAATTCTACCTCGGCTACCGGAAGACGGCCCTCCGCCGCGGCGAAGTCATCGCCGCGATCGAATTCGACGTTCCAGCGGTCGCTGAAAGCCTCGCCCTCTATAAAACCTCGCAGCGGAAGGACCTCGATATTTCCGCGGTTAACGCGGCCTTCCGGGTCGAGTGGGTGGACGGCGGACGAACCAAGATCAAATCCGCCCGGATCGCGCTCGGCGGCGTCGCCGCCACGCCGATCCGCGGATTCGCGGCCGAAAAGATTCTCGCCGGGCGGGTCCCCGACGCGGCGGTGCTCGAACGCGCGCTGCTCGCGCTTCACCAGTCGATCACGCCGATGTCGGATCTTCGCGGAACCGAGGAATTCCGGCGCGTCCTCGTGGAGAACCTCTTCGCGAAGTTCTTCCGGGAGGCGCGCGCTTGAGCCGGCTTCCCCTCGACACTGCCCACACCCACGTCGCGGGCGAAAGTGAATACATCGACGACCGCCCTCGACTTCGCGGCGAGATCGACGTCGACGTTCTCCCGAGTCCGCATGCGCACGCGAAAATTCTCGCGATCCGTACCGCGCGGGCGCTTCGCGTACCCGGCGTGCTCGCGATTTACACCGCCCAAGATCTCCACTCGAATCTCTGGGGCACGATTTTCAAGGACCAGCCCCTCCTCGCCGCCGAAACAGTCACCCATGTCGGCGAGATCGTCGCGGTCATCGCGGCCGAATCGCGCGCCGCCGCGCGGGACGCCCGCGCGCTGATCGAAGTCGACTACGAAGTTCTCCCCGCGATCCTCTCGATTCGCGACGCGATTCGCGCGAAGTCCTTCATCGGCTCGAAACGGCAGATCGCGCGCGGCGACGTCGAGCGCGCGCTGAATTCCGCGCCCCACCGCCTCGAAGGTGAAATCGTCATTCGGGGCCAGGACCACTTTTACCTCGAGAGCCAGGCGTCGATCGTCTATCCGAAGGAGGACGGTCAGCTCGAAGTCCACACCTCCGCCCAGCATCCGACCGAAGTCCAGCACGTGGTGGCCCACGCCCTCGGCCTTCTCCAGAACGACGTCGTCTGCATCGTGAAACGGATGGGCGGCGGATTCGGTGGGAAGGAATCCCAGGCCGCGCCGTTCGCGGTATACGCGGCGCTCGCGGCCCGACGGCTGAAACGCCCGGCTCGCATCGTCCTTTCGAAGGACGACGATATGATTATGACCGGCAAGCGGAATCCCTTCGAGAACCGATATCGCGTCGGTTTCGAACCCGAAGGACGGATTCTCGCGCTCGACGCCGACCTTTTTTCCGACGCGGGCGCCTACGCTGACCTTTCGACCTCGATCATGGAGCGCGCGATGCTTCACACGGATAACGCCTACTTCATCCCGCACTTCCGGGTGACCGGACAGGTCTGCCGGACGAACTACCATTCGCATACCGCGTTCCGCGGCTTCGGCGGCCCGAAGGGCGTGGCGACGATCGAAAAAATCATCGAGCTCGTCGCGCATCGGCTCGGGAAGGATCCCCTCGAGATTCGGATGCTGAACGTCTATTCGGAGCGCGAATCGCCGGAGGGCGGGACGTGCGACGTGACTCCGTACGGACAGCGCGTGGAAAACAATTGCCTTCCGAAACTCCTCCGCGAGCTCGCGAAATCCTCGGAGTATTCGGTCGCGCGCGAACGGGTCACTCGCGCGAACCGCGAGACGCTCGCGGCGGGACCGGGTGGAAAACTCCTCGGCCTCTCGCTCACGCCGGTAAAATTCGGAATTTCGTTCACGACGCGCTTCCTGAACCAAGCGAACGCCCTCGTCGTCACCCACCGCGACGGAACGCTCCAGGTCTCGACCGGAGCGACGGAAATGGGCCAGGGCGTGAACGCGCGGATCGCGGAGGTCGTGGCCTCCGAACTCGGATTGACCCGCGATCAGGTACGGATGATGACGACTTCCACGGAGAAGAACGCGAATACCTCGCCGACCGCCGCTTCGAGCGGGACCGATCTGAACGCCGCGGCCTCGCTCCTCGCCACCCGGCGGATCAAGGCCCGCCTTTCCCAGCTCGCCGACCGCCTCTTCGAAATTCCGGAGTCGCGGTGGGCTCGGCACACCGCCGGTCTCGGGACCGAGGACGAGATCGTCGTGCCCGGCCTCGACCGGATCGTGAACGATCCGAACGAGGGCGCCGACTGGCCGACGGGTACCGCCGAGTACTCCGGAATCGCTTTCGAGAACGGCCAGGTTTTCCGCCGCGCGAATCCCGAGCGGACGATTTCCTTTCCGGAGCTCGTCCACGAGGCCTACCACCAACGGATTTCGCTTTCGGACTATTCCCACTACCGGATTCCCGGCCTCTCCTTCAATAAGCTGACCGGGAAGGGCGACGCCTTCATGTACTTCACCCAGGGCGCCGCCG
>JAYVXM010000081.1:0-2420 GCA_043785205.1 Bdellovibrionales bacterium | reverse complement strand
CCTGGGCTTTCGCCAGGTAGTCGAGGCCGTAACGAATCGCCTTATCCTTCAGCGGAGAGATCCCGCCGCCAGTCGGCGCGCCGCCGAGCTTCGCTTTGGTAGCCATCTGAAAAAGCGACGCCGTCTTCTTGCCGATGATCTTGAGCGCCATGACTTGGGACGCGTCGACGCCCTTCGAAGCGATACCCGCGACGTGGGTGCCGTGGACGAAGCCGCCGAAGTCGTTCAGCGAAGCGATAAACTTCGCGTCGCCCCGGTGCGCATCGATCCACTTCTTATCTTCCGCCGTGCTCGTGCCCATCAGAATACGGGTTTGCACTTCGAAGAACTTGTAGACGTCGGGCGGGAACGTGCCGATCAACTTTTTATTGAAGTAATGATTATTCTCGTCGATGAAATTCCAGCCGTGGACATCGCCGATCTTTCCGTCGTCGTCGTTATCGACGCCGTTATCGACTTCGCCCGGATTGCTCCAGAGCTTTTTCGCAAGTTCGGGATGGCCGACGTCGGTACCGGAATCGGCGATCGCGAGGATCGCGGCGGAAGCCGTCGTTCCGTGAAGGAACGCGGACGAAACGAGCAGAAGGCTCGCCCCTAATACGCTGACTTTTAGGAGTGATTTCATTTTCATTGGAGATTCCTTTTTAAAGTTTCGGATTAAAGACGGGCGGCGCGGACTTCACGTTCGAAAGCCGGTTCGCTGATGAAGAAGAATTCCGAATTCGCGAGCATCAGGCGAGGGCTGACGCGCGTTCCGTTCGCCTTCTCGTAGACGAAATCCGAGATTTTCGGAGCCCAGTAGCGGCCCATGTAAAACTCGAGCTTCGTCGCCGCGGTATCGCAAAGCTGCTTCGCTTGCGGAAATTTCTTCGCGGCGACGTAGTTGCAGGTTTCGAGGGTCACCCAGTAGGTGATGATGTTCGCCATCGGGATGAAGTGCTTCCGGTATTCCCACTCATCTTCTTGGGCTTGGCCGCTCTTCCACTTCGTCGACTTCGGGTGAAGAACGACGCCGAGGGCGTAGTTCATCGTGAAGATGTCGTGCACGATGCGAATGCCATCGATGATCCCGCCCGTCTTCTCACTCAGGGTGTCATGGAACTTCGCGAGCCAGGGCGAAAGCGGGTCATGATCACCGATGTCGACGAACGAAACGCCGTACGGAGACGCGAAGTCGGCCACGAGGTGGCGCGGGAGATAGTCGACGAATCCGGAGTTCCATTCGCGATCAAGTTGATCGGCCAGCGTCGTTTCGCCGGCGGCGGCGAGATTCGCGATCCCGCGGGCGACGAGGATGTTCAAGGCCTTTTGGGCGGGCTCGGCGATATTCCCGGAATTCAGCTGGGTTTGAATCAGATGACCGGCGTTATAAGCGTCCACGACGCCCGGAGTTCCCGTAGTGGCGTGGGCGAGGACGGGTGAAGCGACAGCGACCAGGACGAGCGCGGCCATAACCGGAACGGTTCGAGTCAGACGGATATTCATGGATCTTTTCCTTTAGAAAAAAGCATTTTGACGATTGGAGGACCATCAACGGTTGAGAAGCCCCTCATGGACCCTCAAACTTCCCTTGTCCTGCGAGGGTATGTCAGGGAATTGGCGATGCAAGCAGAACTTGCAGGAGTCGTGACGCGGGCGCTTCGATCGGGAAGCGCGGGAAAGGTTAGACGCCGAGAAAACGGACGAGCACTTCGCAGTTCTCGTTGAGTTCGACGATCTCGGAATGGCTTCCGCCTTTATCCGGGTGAAAGACTCGGGAGAGTTTACGCTTCGCCTCGGCAAGGAGGGTTTCCGACGGGCCGTCCGGCATCGGAAATCCGTTCTGGGCGAAATACGCCAGTGCGGACTCGACCGCCGCCGAGTACGCGACGCGATTCACGGACGGTTCGCGCGCCCGTTGCGCGCGTTTCGCGTCCTTCACGCGTTCCTTTTGCTTCCGGTACTGATCCTTGCGGTATTCCGACGCCCGGAGCTTCGCCGTCTCTGGGTAGGACGTTTCCGAGTCCGCGCCGATTTCCGGCGGCGGCGCCTTTTCGATCGAGCGCTTTGCGCTCAAAAAGTCGGGAAACTCCGCCTCCGCCGCGACGAGCGCCGCCCAGACGTGTTTGCAGAACTGGTTCTTCTTCCCCATCGGACAGGTGCAATCCGCGACAAAGGCGGGGCTCGCCACGCCCGCCGCCGAAAGCGTCACTTTCACCGGCGGCGACGCGCGCACGTAAGCCTGAACGGTCGTATCCGAACCGTTCGCGATCGCGAGCTTCTCCTCGGCGACGAGGCGACGGCCGCTCGCTTTAATCTCCGACTTGAAGAAGTTTCCGAACGCGGCCTCAATCGGCATTGCGCTCGAGTTCCGGCGGATTCCAACGCGCCTGTCCGTTCGCGTAATAGTACAGCGGCCCGTTCATGACCGCGGTCGACGA
>JAYVXM010000080.1:0-8078 GCA_043785205.1 Bdellovibrionales bacterium | reverse complement strand
CGGGCCGCCGGGGAGCGTCGCGCCGAGCGCGGAACCCTCGCCGTCGACGTTCATCTCGACCCAATACCAGAACGAGGGCGTCGTGAGCGAAAGGTGCGGATCGTTCATGAGGACGGCATTTCCGCCTTCCATGCGATCGGAAGCGACGACCCAGTTATTGCTTCCCTTCGTCGACGAATCGCCGAGGAAATCGAGGTAGGTAAACGAGAAGAATTCGGCGAGTTCCCGCGCTTCCGCTCGATTCGCGCCCGGCTTTCCGGCGATGAGCGAAGTCGTTTTCGTTTTCCGCGCGGCCGAAAGCGAAGCGTCGTCGGCCTTGATGACGGTGGTGTCCCACGGAGTGCCGTAGTCGGAGTTGAGCGCGTCGGCGTATTTGCCGTAACGGGCGGCGAGGCCCGTTTGGGTGAAGCGCATTTCGAAGGTGCGCCGAGTTTGGTCGAAAGACTGGAGAAGGAGAAGGGCGACGCTATCGCGCGGAGTCCAGGGCTTGAACGTCTGCTTCCAATCTTTCAGCTCGTAAACCGTTCCTTTTCGAACGGCCTCGGTCGCGCCCGTGGTCCATCCTTTCGAATAGGCTTCGAGCGAGGCGAGCGTCTCGGCGTCGAGGCCGGCGACGATTCGGTCGGCGACCCGTGCGAAACCGAAGAGCCGCATCTTCAGGTCGTCCTTCAACGCGACGTACCCTTCGATTTCGGCGCGTTCGCCGTACGCGGTACGTCGAAGGTAGTCGGCTTGCCAGGCCCGATCGAGTCCGTGGAAGTAGCCGAGGCATCCGAATCCTTCGCGCTTCGTGCGGGCGGTGAAGTGGGGGACGTCCTTCGCGTCCCGATAGTAGGAGCAGGCCGCCGTCGGCGGCGCGATTTCCGTTCCGGCGGACGCCGCGAGGGGGAGAAGGACGGACGCCGCAAAACCTAGGAGGAGGGATTTCATGTAAACGACCTCTATCGCAAGTCGGAGTCGGATTCGAGGTATTCGGCCCCCTTTTAGGGCTGCGGCAGGCCGCACGGATTCAGCAGCGCATCGAGTTCGATGTAGAAGAGGCCTTCGAGTTCGTTGCTGCGGATCGGTTCGGACTGGATCCCAGTGACTTCGCGCTCGATGGATTTCCGGCACTTTTGGAAGATCTTGAGTTCGACTTGATCCGCGGTGACCGGTCCCCGGACGAAAATGGAACCGTGCGGAAGGATCGAGAGGGCCTTGAACGTTCCCGCGCAAGCGACCGTTCCGTCTTCGGCGTTCGTCCGGCAGTCCTTCGCGAGGTTCGCGTCCCAACCCTCGACGGAAAGGAGCGTCGGGGCGGTTCCCGAGGCCTTCATTTCGTAGCGATAGGAGAACCGGCCGTCACCGGCGTAGGCGGTGAAAGCGAAGGTCAGCGCGGAGAACAGAAGAAGCGTCTTCATGGGGCAGGGTTTATCGCATCGCATTATTCAGGGCAACCCCTTTGTTTTCGTGGTTCCTAACCCCCTTTGGGGTAAAGTCTTTTCCATGGTTTCCGCGCGCCTTCTCTATTTTCAGGGCTGTCCGAATTACGAGATCTTACGATCGATTCTTCGCGAAGAAGGGATCTCGACGGTCGTCGAAATCGACCTCGGCGAGCTACCGAACGGCGACCCCTTGAAGTCCTATTCTTCTCCGACGCTTCTCCAGGGCGACCGCGTGCTCCTCGGAACGCGGATTACCCCCGGCGCGACTTCCTGTACCTGGCTGACGACGGAAGAGATGCGGGCGACCGTCCGCCGCTTAAAATAGGGCCGGCGCGACGAACGCGAAGAAGGCCCCGGTCAGATAGGCCGCGATGGAGAGGCGGAAAATCCACGTCGACCAGGCGCGGGTCCGCATGCACGCCTTCGCGAGCTCGGAGTCGATCGGGCAGGGTGCGTTCCGGTTTCGGTAGCGAAGCACGCCGTTCGCGGCGAGGAGTCCACCCGCGACCGGGAAAAGGATCCCCTTATGTTCGGAAAACCAGACGAGCTGGGGAATCGCGCCGACGAGGCCGGCGAAGGCCGCGCCCATTCCGAGCGGTCGCGCCCTGGTACGAGACGGGATGCGCGGACGCGCCGAGCGGGATCAGCCCGAGAAAAGGCGCGGCGATCGAGAGGGAAAGTCCGCGAATCATGCGACCGCCCGGATCGCGGCCCGGCGAATCGTCCAGCCGAACTGGAGAAGCGCGCTTCCGCCGACGATCGCCCCGAGCGCCCAGACCATCCCGAGCGCCGGCGCGACCTCGCCGCCGAAGCCCGCGAACGCGCCGAGCGAGAGGAGGGCGAGGAGAGAGATCTGGAGCACTCGATTTCGGCGAAGGACCGTCACTTCTTCGGGCCGGAGCGCGAGGCTCGCCACGAGGAAACTCAGTCCCATGAAGAGGACTCCGCAGCCGAGCATGCAGACCGACTCGCCGTACTCCATGAGGTAAGGCATCAACCCGCGGCTCGAAGTCAGCGAAAGCCCGAACTGGGGACACATCGCGAGCGTCGCGAAGCCGACGAGAACGTGGATCGCCGCCAGCTTCAAGAAAACGGAAGCACCGGCGGGGCGGAGCTTCGCGCGGATCGACCCGACGATCGACTCGGTCAGCGGATTAAACGCCGTCTCCGGCGCGATTTCTTTCTGGGTACCCCAGGGGGTATCTAGGTCAAGACGCCGACCTTTAGAGGCACAGCGCCACCTCGGCCGTAAAATCCGGACTTGCAGGTTTAGGGTTTAACATATAAACGTCTCTACATATATGCATGCATTAACCCCGACCGATGTGAGCCCGACCGATGTGAGGACCGATGTGAGGACCGATGTGAGTAAGATGCGGGCGACTTCCCGCCAGCGCGTCTCGAAGCAGATGATGCCGAAGAAAACGTTCTTGCTGCTCGCGGAAACGTTTCAGGCGCTCGGCGATTCTTCGCGGATCCAGATCATCTGGGCGCTCTCGCACGGCGAGCTCTGCGTCGGCGACGTCGCCGATACGCTCGAGATGTCCCAACCGACGGTGAGTCATCACCTCCGGATGCTCCGGAATCTTCACCTCGTGAAGAAACGGCGGGACGGACGGATTTCCTTCTACAGCCTCGACGACGATCATATCGACGCCATTCTAAAGTCCGGTATCGAGCACGTGGAAGACCTTTTGAGCTAACCGGTTCCCTTTTTTGGATCCCTTTTTGGAATTGAATTTATGATGAAGGCATTCGCTCTCGGTTTCTTGATGGTCGTTACCCCACTCGCGGCGCGGGCGGAAGTCGGCGAGGCTTCGCCGCGATTCCTCGTCCACCTCCTCGACTATCTCGCGAAGGACTACGGCGGCGCGGTCGCGAACGGAAAGATCCTCAGCAAATCGGAATTCCACGAGCAAACCGAGTTCGCGGAATCGGCGGTGAAAACGAACGCCGCGCTCGCGGAGACGAAGGGCGTGCCCGCGATCAAGGAAAAGCTCGAGAGGCTGAGCGGCCTCATCCACGGAAAAGCCGACGCCGCCGAAGTCTCCGCGCTCGCGCGCGAAATCCAGGCCGAAGTGATCGCGGTCGCGAAACTCGAAATCGCTCCCACCCAGTGGCCGAGCCTCGCCCGCGGCCGCGAACTCTTCGCGAAGACCTGCGTGTCCTGTCACGGGGTGACCGGCCGGGGCGACGGACCCGCCGGCGTCGCGTTCACTCCGCGGCCCGCGAACTTCCTCGACGCGCATATGCGCGGAATTTCTCCGTTCCAGGCGTTCAATACGATCCGCCTCGGCGTACCGGGCACCGGCATGGCTCCGTTTCACGGTTTGTCGGATAAGGAAGTCTGGGATCTCGCGTTCTTCGTGACCTCGCTCCGCTACTCCGGAGCGAAAGCCGAGGCGGCGGACGCGAAGTGGGACGAAGCGACGCTTCGCCAGGTCGCGACTTCGTCCGACGAAAAGCTCGACGGCGCCTATGGCGATCGGGACGCGGAAAAACGCGTGGTCCTCATCGCGTCCCTCCGGACCCATTCGAACGACGACGAAGGCGGCGGCGGCTCGCTGGCGATCGCGGTCGCCGGCCTCGACTCCGCGGTCTCCGATTACGAGAGCGGTAACGCGGAAAACGCGAAGACGAAGGCCTTGAAGGCGTATCTCGAAGGAATCGAACCGATCGAGCCGCGCCTGAAGGCCACTGATCCGAGCGCGGTCAGCGACCTCGAGGAACGCATGGCCGCGGTTCGCGGCGCGATCGAGTCGCGGAAGTCCCTCGCGATCCTGAAGTCCCAAGTCACCCTCGCGAAAGCCGAGATCGAAAAAGCGAAGAGTCTTCTCGGTTCGCGAGAGATGTCCGCATGGGTCTCGTTCATGGCCGCGGCGGCGATCATTCTCCGGGAAGGATTCGAAGCCGTTCTCGTAATCATCGCGCTGCTCGGCGTAATCCGTGCGGCGGGCTCGAAGCGAGCGGCGCTCTGGGTTCACGGCGGCTGGGTCGCCGCCCTCGGACTCGGCACCGTGGCCTGGTTTTTCTCGGGTTGGTTGATGGGAATCAGCGGCGCCCAGCGGGAAACCCTCGAGGGAGTGACCGCGATCTTCGCGGTCGTGGTTCTCCTCTTCGTCGGATTCTGGCTCCATAGCCAAACGGAGATCGGACGTTGGAAGGCGTTCATTCACGGTAAGGTTCAGAAGGCGCTCGACGGGAAAAATCTTTTCGGTCTCGCCACGATTTCCTTCGTCGCGGTCTTCCGCGAAGCGTTCGAAACCGTGCTCTTCCTTCGCGCGATCTGGTTCGAAGGCGGCGACGGGACGAAGGCCGCGATGGCGTCCGGCGTCTTAAGCTCGATCGCGCTCGTGATCCTGATGGCCTGGGCGATCCTGAAATTCAGCGCGAAACTTCCGATCCGAAAACTTTTCGAAGCGTCCGCGGTGATGATGGCGGCGCTCGCCGTCATCCTGACGGGAAAGGGCGTGCATTCGCTCCAGGAGACCGGAATGATCTCGGTGACGACACCGCCGATGTCGTTTCATTCCGACTGGATCGGACTTTACCCGACTTGGGAAACCCTCGCGGCCCAGGTCGTGATCTTCGCGGCCGTGATGGCGCTCTGGAGCTTCGGGAAACGTCCTTCGCATACGGGCGTCGGAAGTCCTTCGCCCGCGGCCTAACTCGAAAAGCGGCCTTTGAGGGGACAACCCTCACGCGCGATCTTCGTCGATCGCCCTTCCCGGCGAAAACCGAGGAGGAAGCTCCGCCAGATGACCCGGGCGAACACGCGGATTTGGTAGAGCGTTTCGCCGGCGACCGGGCGGCGGTCGTTGTCACGTCCGCTGTACCGATGGCCGATCTCGGGTCGAATCGCCGCGTCGGGGAACCGGGTGAGAAACGCCTTCAGCATCTCCGTCATGAGCTCCATCGCGATCGGTTTCCCGACGCACATCCGCGGACCGGCCGCGAATGGGAGGGCGGCGTACGGATTTTCCGCGGCGGATTTTAGCCACCGCTCCGGATCGAAGGCCGGGTCCTGGCGAAACTGATCGAGCAGGATGAAAAACTGGGTTCCCGTCTCGTAACGCCGTTCCGGCGTGACGAGCGGTTCGGTCAGTTCCCGTTCGAGGATCGGAAACGGATGTCCGAGGCGAATCGCTTCGAGGAGAATTCCTTCGAGTCGCGGCCGGTCGTTCCCGATCGCCCACGCCCGCGCGCGAGCGCCGATTTCAGGGGATTCCCGGAGGTGCTTGAAAACGGTCACGAAGATGTCCGAGACATTGATCTGGGGAGAGAGGAGGAGGGGCTGGGCGAAGACCGATAGCCAGCGGGCGGGGTCCCGCGCGTAGGTCTCGAGTCCGTGTCCGAAGCGCGATCCCGCGACGAGTTCCTCGAGTCGTCGCCAGAACGCCGCTTTCACGCCGGCGCCGGCCGTTCCTTTCACCGCGATTTCCTTCCGCCATTCGATTGAAGCCTGGAAGAAAAGCGTTTCGTCCTCCGCTCCGATCGGTCGATCGAAAAGCAGAGCGAAGAAAACGCGTACGACGAGTCGGGAGATCGTCTCCGAGTCGATCCGTCGCTCGGAATTCGCGGCGACCGCGGCGGCGAGTCGCTCGCATTCGGCGCCCACGAGGGGCGCGAGCCGTTCGCGCCATGCGAGTTCCGCCATGACTTTTTTGAAATCCGCCGAGAGGCGTTCCCAGATTTCGCCGTCCATCGATTCGATCGAATAGGACGGACGCCAGGCCGGAACGGCGATGAGGCGTTCGAGAAAATTCCCCTTGCGCGCGGACGCCGCCAGGACCTGGCCGCAAAGGCGCGGATCGGAATCGAGCAAGACGGTCTTGCGGCGCTGAAGCGCCGCCACGAGCCGAATCAGGCCGCTCCGGCCGTCGATCGGTCCCCCTCCGTACCGGAGGGAAGCGCTTTTCGAATCTGCGTTCTCGCCGAGGGTGCCCATGATTCATCGGTAGCCGCGAACGGCTTCGTAAGTCTATAAGGATGTCGAGCCATGAAACGACCCGCCATCGAATTCGATCTCGGACTTCCGCCCGGTCTCGATCCGCTTGTGCGGTGGGGATTAGGATTGGCTCATCTCGAGGAACGGTACGCGTACGTGAAGGGACGGTCCCGGGCGGGCGACGGTCCGGGCGCCTTCTGCGAGAACGCCCTGGGGGCGCTCGGCGTGGAGTTCGCGCCGCCCGAGGCGCGGATTCGCGATCTCCGGCGGATCGAAGGGCCGCTTCTTTTCGTCGCGAACCATCCGTTCGGCGGTGTGGATGCGCTCATCTTGATGGCGCTCATGGCCCGAGTCCGGCCCGACTTTCGGTTCATGGCCACGGCGCTTCTCGAAGTCCTGCCGGAACTTCGACCGGTCCTTCTCTCCGTCGAGATCATAAAGCGCACCGCTCGCGCCGGCGCGAATCTCGCGCCCCTTCGAACGGCGATTCGAATCCTCGCAAACGGCGGAACGCTCGGACTCTTTCCCGCCGGCGAAGTCGCCGAGCTCCGGAGTTGGCGCACCCGCGCGGCGACGGACCGAGCGTGGAGTCCGCACCTCGGGACGCTCGTGAAAAGAACCCGCGCGACGGTCGTACCGCTTTATTTCGAAGGTCAGAATAGCGCGCTCTTCCGTTACGCGGGACTGGCGTTCCCGAATCTTCGCATCGCGCTCCTCGCGCGCGAAATCCTTCGTCGGAATCCCGCGCCGGTCTTTCGGCTCGGCGAGGCGATTCGGTTCGACGATCGGGAGTTCGGGCGGGATTCCGCGGCAATCGCGGCGGATCTCCGGGACCGAACGTTAGCCCTCCGGTAGCTGAAGTCGGTACCCGACGCCAAGTTCGGTTTGGATGAGCTCGGGCAGGCCGTCTTCGATCCGGAGCTTTTTCCGGAGCAAGCCGACGTACACCCGCACGTACTGGTGATGCTCGACGGAGTTCGGCCCCCAGACTTCGCGCAGCAGCGTCCGGTGGGTCACGACTTTACCGTAATTTCGAAGGAGGACCCGGAGAATATCGTATTCGGTCGCGGTCAGCTTGACCGGTTTTCCGTCGACCTTCACGAGGTGGGCCGTGAGGTCGATTTCGTAGGGACCGAGATTTACCCGGTCGCTCACCTCCGCTTTATCGAAATGGCGAAGGGCGACCCGGATCCGGGCGAGGAGTTCCGGGACGCTGAACGGCTTAGTAACGTAGTCGTCGGCGCCGCCGTCGAGCGCCGCCACCTTCTCGGCGTCGGAATCGATGGCGGTGAGAATGAGGATCGGCGATGCGTACCACTGGCGGAGTCGGTCGAGCACGGCCCGCCCAGACAGATCGGGGAGCCCGAGATCGAGGAGGATCGCCGTCGGACGATAATCCTGGGCGGCCTGAATTCCACTCGCTCCGGTCGTTTCCGCCCGGACGTCGTAACCGGCGCCCGCGAGGGCCTGGGCGAGCATACGGGCCACCGAGGAGTCGTCTTCGATGATGAGAATCCTTTTCGCGTTCGTCAGACGGCGCCCCAGTCCGCTTCGAGGTGGCGCGGAAGATTTTCGATCGGTAGGGAAATCACGAATCGGGCGCCCGCGCTCGAATTCGAGTCGAGCGTGACGGTTCCGCCGTGGGGTTCGGCGATCGCACGGACGATGGCGAGACCGAGGCCGTAGCCTCCGTTCGGGCTCAACCC
>JAYVXM010000079.1:0-2431 GCA_043785205.1 Bdellovibrionales bacterium | reverse complement strand
CGAAGAGGAATTCGTTTTTCATTCTCACTTCGTAGCACACGATTTCTCGCGCTCGAGGTTCGCCTAGGGGCGCTTCAAATTCTGATTTTTCGCGCGCGCGACTCGAAATTCGAGATCTCGCGATGAAAGCAAAAATGAGGCATTTTATCGTATTTTATCGACGTTTTGCGCGCATCTCTTTTCTCGTTACCGAAAACCCGTCAATAAAAATAAGAAAAAATTGAAGGCCGGCCCGACTGATTCATCGCCGAAACCGGAGGAACCCCACACCCAAGCGTAATCGCGCCGACCGTCCGAACTCCGCTCTCCGACGCGAGGTCTCGCCCATCCCCCTCAAATACGCCACAGATCCGAACTCCGGTCGCCCCGGCGTCACTCGCGCACACTGGAAAAAGCTCCCCTCCCGAGCTTCAGTCCGCCAAATCCCGCCGCCCGACGTAGACCAGGCACCGCCCTCACCCGTCCGCGTTCATCTTCAAAGCGTCGCAAAGCCCGAACAAAACCAAATCCGGAATCTCAACGTCGAAAATCCGATCCCGTTCGAACAACCGAGAAAATCCGCCGGTCCCGATAATGAACGGCTTCTCGCCGTCGAACGCCTCCCGCGAAATCCGCGCGACGATCTCCTTCATCGACCCGAGATGACCATAGTAGAGCCCCATCTGAATACTCTCGATCGTCGTCTTCCCGAGCGCAAGGTCCGGCGCCACGATCTCTACCGACGGTAACTTCGCCGTCTTCGACTCAAGCGCCTCCATCGAAATCTTCAACCCGGCGAGGATCGACCCGCCGAGATAATCCTTATCCTTCGAAACCGCGCAAAACGTCGTCGCCGTCCCGAGATCGATGATGATGAGATTCTTCCCTGGATACCGCGCGACCGCGCCGATCGCGTTCGCGATTCGATCCGCTCCGACCTCGACCGGATTCTTGTAGCGCACTTTCAAACCGGTCTTCACTCCGGCTTGTAAAACGAACGGCGTCTGGTCGAAATATTTCTGACAAGCCCCGCGAAGCGAATGCATCACGTCTGGCACGACCGTCGCGATCGCGATCCGCGTAATTTTCGCAGAATCGAAGCCGTTCTCCCGCAAAACCTGCTTCAGGAACAAACCGTACTCGTCCGAACTCGATCCCCCCTTCGAATTCTTCCGAAACCGGAAGAGGATCTTCGGACCGTTCGCCGTCTCCTCGACGAGCCCGCCGAGAATCTGGCTGTTACCGACATCGAGCGCTAAAATCATCGCACCACCGCCTCGGAAATCGCCTTCGCAAGATCCGTTTTCGTGAGGAACTTCGAACGAATCCGATATCCGCTCGACGTCCGCTCGTAAATCTCGCCCGCGTGCCGATCGCTTCCACGTTCGATCCCGGCGACCGCATTATGGACGATCAGATCGCTATCGTACCCGGAAAGGTCGGTCGCCCCGTCCCGCGCCGCGGGCGTCGCCAGCTTGAAAGAAATCACCCGAAGCGGAGCGCCACCCGCGTACTCGCGGACCCGCTCGAGAATTTTCGGATTCGGCGCGAGCCGAAGCAATAGCGGCTCCCTCGACTGAATCTTCGCAGCCCCCGTCACGACCGCGCCGGATTCGGTCTCCATTCGTTCGACGTGATAATCCGAAACCGCCGCGGCGTGAATGAGCGTATCGTACGCGCCCGCCTTCAACTCCTCCCGCATCTTCTCATCGAGGTCCCCGAAAGTCCGGTAGCGCGAAATCCGCACTCGCGCGGAAACCTGATCCGCGAACGGCGATGACCCCGCGAGGAGCAACCTCACGTCGTGTCCCTCCTCCGCCAACACGTTCGCGATCCGCACTCCGGTCTCGCCCGTCGACACGTTCGTTAGCACGCGCACCGGATCGATCGCCTCCGACGTCCCGCCCGCCGTGACTAAAATTTTCCGCGTGCGATTTACGAGCAACGACCCGTTCCGCTCGCCCACGGCTAAAACTCCGCCGCTACTTGAGCCCGCGCGCGCACCCGAATTCGACGCCGCCGCCACTCCCCCCCCGAAATGCTCCTCGATCTCGGCGAACATCGCTTCCGGCTCGACGAGCCGACCCGGGCCGACCTCGCCGCACGCCATCCGACCGTCATCCGAATCGAAAACGCGCACGCCCCATCCGCGAAGCTTCGCCATGGCCTCGACGATCGCCGGATGGGCGAGCATCGATGGGTTCATCGCGGGAACGATCCAGTACGGCCGCTTGAAGTCATGGGCGAGAAAGAGCGTTCCGACGAGGTCGTCCGCGCGCCCCCCCGCGAGCTTCGTCAGCGTATTTCCCGACGCCGGGTAAACCAAAGTCAGATCCGCCCACCGCTCGAGGTCGATATGCGCCATCGCGTCGCCCGGCGCGAACGTCGATTCAAAAACGCGATTTCGCGTCAACCCCTCGAACGTCGCTCCGCCGACGAACGCCTTCGCCCC
>JAYVXM010000078.1:0-2447 GCA_043785205.1 Bdellovibrionales bacterium | reverse complement strand
GGACGTCGCCGACGGCGCCGATGACCGTTCGCTTGCCGGGTTCGCACGCGCGTTTGAAGGTCAGGGCCGCGGCGTTCGAGTCGTTCGAACTCGTGGTCGGGGAATCGAGGTAGGCTTGAGTGTACGCCTTCGCTTCGAAGTCGTCGGCCGCGGCGAGGCTCTCGCTATCGTCCCGAAACTCAGAGTACATTCCGGACCCGTTCGCCATCGCAGTCGTGAAGGATTCGAGCGAAGAACCCGGCGGCGGCGCGACCGAAGCGGAGGCGCCGCTCGGAGCGGAAGACTCGCGCGCACACCCGCCGAGGGCGAGGAGGCCGGCACCGATCAAAACCGAGAGCGAAATCGAAGCGGAACGGGGAAAACGCAGCATGGGAGCCTCCAAATGAGGGCCCTTTTTATCAAACCATACTCTTTTAGTCAACTATTAAGACGGGCCGGGTCCGAACCTTTACCATTTGATATCAAAGGCTTATCGGCCTGGTCGATTTATTCGACCTTCTTGAAATACCGATCATATGCGCCCGCTTCGTCGGCGGAGTCGAGGTCCTTGATCACGGGTTTCCGGCGTCGATGCGGAGCTTCCTTCGGCGCGGTCGGCAAGAGGGCGTTCACCGATTCGGCGTTCACGCTCTCGAGGCTTCCCGAACTACCCGCCTTCGCGCTCAGGCGTGCATGGAGCTCGGGTTGGTACTCGTGGATATCCTTCAACGTCGACTCGAGCGCCTTTTTCTCGAGCGCCTCGACCTTCGCCGTTATGGCCGGCGCGGCGACCGGAACCGATTTCAGCTCGGAGGTTTTCTGGATCGCGCGAAGCTCGTCCTGGGCCGTCCGCCTAAGCTCGACTTTCACCTCGGGCGCCGGGGCGGGCTTCGCGGCCGTTTCGGTTTTCGCCGGAGCGCCGCTCGCGGCGGGGCTCGGCGCCGATTCCATCACCGTCGTCTTCATCGCGACCACGGCGGAGAATCCCGATTTCACTTCGATCGGTTTCGTGTGACCGGTCGGCGTGACTTCGACCGCGCCGCGGATGACGGTGAACTCGGTCTCGCCGGTTCTTCCGTTCTCCTCGACGAAAAAATCCGTCCCGCGTACGCCCATCACCGCGACCGGACTCCGCAACGTGATTTTTTTCCGCGGGCCGTCCTTCGCGACGACGCCGCGGAATTTTCCGTACATGAGGTCGATCTTCGCCTGGAGCTTCGCGCGATCCACCGCCTTCGCGTTCCAGGAAACGCGGTACGCGGTCCCCGAGCCGATTTGAAAGAGATCGCCGTTTTCGAAAACGACGCGTGCCTTCGCGCCCGGTACCGTCCGGACGATATTCCCGTTTTCGACCGGGTCGCCCGCCTTCGCGTTATTAACCACGTAGTATTCGCCCTCGAAGAGCGCCAGGGTCCCGGCCGCCGGCTTTACCGACGGGAGAGTCTTCGACGGGTGGGAGAAAATCTGAACGAGGCCCTCGAGCTGAGTCAAGGTTCCGACGTGTTCGTCGGCGGCGGCCAAACCGAACGGATAGGAAACGAGGGAAAGGAGCAGAAGGAAGCTTCGCATGGAATTCTCGCCTTTCGGGAATGAGAGTCTTCCGCTTAGGATAGAAGGAAGCCCTCCAAAAAGGAAAGTAGATCAAGCCATGATGCCGAAAAACGTCTCGTCTCTGCTCACCGCGTTCATTTTGGTCACGACGATTTCCGGCGCCGCCGCCGCCGATTTCGAATACCCGGAACTCGCGGTCGCTCCTCGAGCGAGCGAGCGGGTCGAAGCCGAAGCCGTCCACGAGGCCGACGCGCGCTGGGTGCACGCCTCGATCGAGGCGCCCGCGGCGATGTCGATTCTCGCGGGGATCACCCTCGCCGCGAACGGCACGAACGGCGGCACGGACGCGAATCCGCGCGCCTGGGCGAAGGTCGCGCCCTGGACCGGCGTCGGCGTCGGACTCGCCTGGATCGGCATCACGGAATGGGCGCTGAAGGCGAATCCGCCGTACGCCGCCGCCGCGAAGGACCTCGCCGGCATGCCGAAGAAGACCCCGCGCGAACAGCTCGTGCGCGAACGTCGCGCGGAAGAGGCGCTCGAAAACGCCGCCTCCATCGCGCGGAAGATGAAATACTTTTCGTTCCTCACGAACGTCGGCGTTGGCGTCTTCATGGCCGCGGCCGCGAAGGACGGGTCCTTCGGCCGGACGTTCGCGATCGCATCGGCAGCGACCGCGTTCACCCCCCTCCTTTTCGCCCACCCCTGGGAAAAAACCGCGGACGCCCAGCGCGACTATAAGAAACGGATCTACGGCCCGATCGCGAGCGCGACGCTCCTCCAGCGGAACGCGCGCGGCGACCTTTCGCCGGGTCTCGTCGTCGCCCTCCACTGGTAAAGGAGTCTTCCGATGAAGCGCGCTCCGAATTTCGCCATCCTTCTCCTCCTCCCGACACTCGCGCTCGGCGCTCCGGAACGGG
>JAYVXM010000077.1:0-2449 GCA_043785205.1 Bdellovibrionales bacterium | reverse complement strand
AAGCGGTCGGTCCGTCGCCGGTATTTTCGCTCATTTTGATTTTACCTTTTTCTTCTTTTTCGGTTCGGGGTTCGGGCTCGGAGCCGGATTAGGTTCCGCGATCGGCGTTTCGTCAGCCGGCGCGAGATGGGTTTCGTCCGCGGATTTCGATTCGGAAGCCCCCCCGCCGAGCGGAATCTGGAGGCCGACGAGAACGAGGAGTTCCTGCGTCTTGTCTTCCTCGATCGGGCTCTTGTTCAGGTCGGTCACGCCGAAAAGGTACGAGCCGTCGAGGATGACTTTTGCGGAGTGGTAGACGGGAAACGCGAGTCGGAGATTGACGTGCAATCCGATTTCATAGTTTTTGCGATTCGGATCGTCGGCGTTCGTCGTCGAGCTTCCCGAACCGGAATGGTAGACCGTCGACGTCCGCGTCCGCGGGCTCAGGAACGCGACGTACGGACCGAAACCGAAGCCGAGGAAGTCCGCGCGCATGAACCGGAAGGTCATCGGGATGAGCCAGCCGGAATAGCGCTCTTCCGTCGTCGCGATTGTATCGTCGAGGACGGTATCGCGCGCATGTCGAATGAGTCCGGTGCCGAGTTGGTAATCACCGCCAAGCGGGACCGTGAGGAGCGCCCCGAAATCGAACGCGTGCCGGGTCGAAACCGTCCCGTTATGGGGCGGGTCAGGATTCAACGAGGGGTGGCTGTAGTTAAACCCTGAAACGACGGCGAGATCCCACGCGTGAGCGGGAAACGCGAAGAGGAGAACGAATGAAGCGACGAGGAACCGGCGGAAGCGCATAGGGTTCTTCCATTGTCGAATCTCTAGTCCCCTCGCCTCAATCGGCAATCCTTACCGAGACGAGGCGCATTGTAGGCGAAAAAAAACGTCCGGGCGCGGGCCCCGGACGTTCTTCAAAGTCGAAAGGAAGACTTAAAAGCCGATCGCTACGCCCGCCAGCAGCGAGTACGCGCGAGTCTTTTCGGTCGTAGAAGTCGTATCCGTGTCTTTCAGGCCGAAGTTATAGCTGAGGTCGACCAGCACATGGAGGAGAGGCGCCAGCGGGAGCTTAGCCCGGACGCCCGCACGAAGGCCGTAATCGTTCTTCGCCGCCGTCGTCGTCGTATAGTCACCATCGATCAATCCCGGGATCGTCGAGCCTTCGATCGTATACTTGGACGGAAGAATGGCGTAGTACCCGCCGACCCCGAAATCTAAAATCGGGAGAGCAGTAAACCGCAGCATGACCGGGATCATCACGGATCGCGTGCTGACCGTCGCGTCCCCAAGAGCGGTCGACGACTTCGTTTTCGAACCGACCGAGAGCGCCCCGAATTCGAAATCCATCACGGGATTGACTGGCATTTCAAAGGTCGCCCCGTAAGTCAGTGCTCCTTTGGCCGAAGTCGTCACGCCGACGTTCGCGGGCGTGATACTATCGTTTTGAAAGTTTAGCCCTCCGAGTACGTTGACGGCCATTCCGGCTTGGGCGGCTCCGGACATCAAAACTCCGGATAATACGGACAGTGCTAGCTTCTTCATAAGAGTGCTCCTTAGGGGTTAAAGACTTTGCAGCACGCGCGCCGGGACCGAATGCCCCATCACGACGTGACTCCTCGTCAAAACCAACTCCGATGCCTTATTCTCCGCCTTCTCGGCTCGAAAAGGCAATGGATTTTGGTGCATCGCGTCTAAATTTCAGACCCGATGAGAAATGAATTCGAATTTCTAGAACCAGACTAGGCCCCGCAAACAGCTCCGTCAAAAAGAAAACGCCCCGGATGAAACACCCGGGGCGTTGGTTTTTAACGCAGGCCGCTACCAAAAGGGGGCCAAACGCTTAGGCGGACTACTTCTTTTCCTTATCGAGCGCGGCCTTCAGTTTGTCGCCGAGGAGGTCGCCCATCGAGGTCTTCTTCGAGGAGTCGCCGGCGTAGGTGTTGTACGCGGAGCGTTCTTCCGAACGACCGAGTTGCTTGATCGAGAGTCCGATCCGGCGTTCCTTCGGTTCGATCGAGAGGATCTCGGCCCGGACGTTATCGCCCACCTTGAGAACGTCCGATGGCTTTTCGATCCGATGATCGGCGATCTCGGAGACGTAGATGAGACCTTCGACGCCCTCTTCGAGCTCGACGAACGCGCCGAAGTCGGTGAGTTTCGTGACCTTCCCTTCGATCGACTGGCCGATCTTGTAACGGGCCTTGAGCGAATCCCAAGGATCGCGCTCGAGTTGTTTCACGCCGAGGGAGAACTTCTCGTTCGCCTTGTCGATGCCGAGAACGACGGCGCGGACCTTGTCGCCCTTCTTGTACTTCTCGGACGGATGGTTGAACTTCTTCGTCCAAGCCAGATCCGAAACGTGAATGAGTCCGTCGATGCCCATGCCGATGTCGACGAACACGCCGAAGTCGGTGACGCTGCGCACCCGCCCACGGATGACCGAGCCAATCGGGTACAGCCCCTC
>JAYVXM010000076.1:0-2457 GCA_043785205.1 Bdellovibrionales bacterium | reverse complement strand
TCACGATTTGAGAGGCTGACCTATCCCCGTGTGGTCCAAACATTTTCAAATCCGAATCCGCAGATAGGCGCGCAGCACCGCCGTTTTCGAGAATTCCGCAAAAAGTTTGTTTTCCATCCTTGCTCACGAACCGTGGGCGAGTTCGAGTCCGCAACCACCGTCCCGGCACCGCAAGAAAATAGAACGACTTCGTTACCCAGGCGTAACGAGAGACTTCCCTAAACGCATGAAGTTTCAGCGGATGCGGAAGTGTTTTCCGGGAACCGTGTCCGTTTGGACAGATTACGGGATTTCGCTTGGTCACGTATTGTTAAGGGGGTTCAAGGGTTTTTCGATTTCTCCGGGGGTAGCATGGGATTTTCTTTAGTGGGCCTTAAAGGTCCGCAATTCGGTTCATTTTTAACGGTCGTTTTGGGGTTGTTCGCGATCGGGATCCCTCACCGCGTCTCGGGTGCCGAGCAACCGCTGGCCGATCCTTCGGTAACCCTCGGCGCGCATACCGCGCTTTACGTGATCGCCCAATACTCCGATCAGACGACTCCGGTGACCACTCCCGCGGAAGTGGCCGCGCTGATGGCGCGCGTGGGTCAGTTCTACAAAGACAATTCAAGCGGGAAGTTTACCCTCACGACGACGGTCGACCCGAACCCCGTGAAGCTGCCCTATACCTACGCCAGCGGACTCTTTTCGCTGAACGATCTGAAGGCGGCCGCTTTGGCCGCCGGATATGACCCGACGAAATACGATCACACCCTCTACTGCATTGGCGGTCCGGACGTAAACTATACGACTACCGCCATTCACCAGATTACGATGGGCGGGGACTGTAAAAATCCGGTCGCGGTCGCCCACGAGATGGGGCATAGCGTTTACCTGGGTCATGATTTGCTACTCGGCAGTCCTTACGACTACAGCGACCTCCTCGTGACGATGGGTTTTTTCGGGAGCAACTCTTGGGCTTGGCAGGGATGGACCGATGCCAGGACGGGTCCCAACGGTCACCATAACCCGCTCCAAAAATACTTTCTCGGCTGGGTCGACGATACGAATTTCAAGTATTTGCCGGCCGTGACGGGAACGAGCTACCAAGTCCGGATCTATGCTCACGATACCGCTCCCATCACGCCCGGGGAAATCGTCGGGGTTCGGCTTCCACTCGCGAACCCAATTTGGCTTACCTTCAATCAATCGCAGACGCTCTCGAGTTATAACTTCAACGGGATCCAGTTACTCGAGAACGTCAATAGCGGCGCCCAGACTCCTTCGGCGAAGCAAACCTACGTCATCGATACGCATCCCCTCACGTCGGGGTCCGTCCCACCGGGCGTCAGCGCGGGCGGTGATAATTGGGATTATCCGCTCATGATCGGAGAGACGTACACCGATTCCGCTTCCGGAGTGAAGATCTCCGTTCTTCCGAAGAATGGGACGGCGCCTGAAAGTATCGACGTGAAAGTAGAAATTCCGGTGGGAGCGGTGATCTACGTGCCTCCGTCGCCAACTCCGAGCCCGGCGCCAAGCCCGTCTCCGGCACCCTCTCCGACTCCACGCCCTACCCCAACGGTAACCCCGGACACTCTCGCTCCGGTGGTCACGATCCTCTCGCCGGCCAGCGGCGCTTCGATCGGCACCGGCTTTACGCTCTCGGTTTCGGCGACGGACAATGTCGGAGTGGTGCGGACCGAGGTCTATTACGACGGGGTTCTTTCGTCGACTCAAACGACGGCCGCGTTTTCGCTCAAAGTGAGTTCCCGGAAGTGGACGAAGGGCTCGCATACGATCCTCGTGAAGTCTTACGATGCGGCGGGGAACGTCGGACAGGCGTCCGTCACCGTGACGAAATAGATTCCCGCTCGGGTCGACGAGCCGGGGTTCAAGATGAACGGGTCGACGTTCGTCCAGAGGAGAGGCTCGACCCGCCTCCCGGTTCCGGCGTCAAACGCCCGCCGTCGTCCTTCGTAAACCCGCGGGGTAAAGTACTTCCTGCCGCTATCCACTTGCCCGCGGCCGACTCCTCGTGATCTACGATTGGAAATCATGGGCTACCTCCTGCTGAAAGCCGGGCTCACCGGAATCATCGTCGTCGCGATCTCCGAACTCTCGAAACGCTCTTCGGTTTTGGCGGCGATTCTCGCGTCGCTGCCGCTCTCATCCGTGCTCGCCTTCGTCTGGCTTTACGCCGATACGAAAGACGTCGAAGCCGTTCGTCAGCTTTCGTACGGAATCTTTTGGATGGTGCTGCCGTCCCTGGCGTTTTTTCTCATCCTCCCGTTCCTGCTGAGGGCGGGCGTGAAATTTTACCCGGCCCTCCTCGTCTCGAGCCTTTCCCTGGCGATCCTTTACGCGGGTTATGTGCGCGTTCTCGGCTATTTCGAAATTCAGCTCTAGCCTTTCCTCGACTCGCCCCGGATCTCTGGCATACTCGAAGACGTCGTTATGAAGAGAATCGCCGTCACG
>JAYVXM010000075.1:0-2460 GCA_043785205.1 Bdellovibrionales bacterium | reverse complement strand
ATATTGTGCGTGACGGTGACGATCGTGTAACGCTCAACGAGTTGACGCATCAGGTCTTCAATTTTCAACGTCGCGATCGGGTCGAGCGCGGACGTCGGTTCGTCCATGAGGATGACCGGCGGTTTCACCGCGAGCGCGCGGGCGATGCAGAGCCGCTGCTGCTGCCCGCCGGAAAGCGAGGTTCCCGGTGCCTTGAGCTTATCCTTCACTTCGCCCCAGAGGGCGGCGTGCTTGAGCGCCCGCTCCGCGGTCTCGTCGAGGAGCCGGCGATCTCGGACGCCGGCGAGCGTGAGGCCCACGACGACGTTTTCGTAGATCGAGAGGGATGGAAACGGGTTCGCCTTCTGGAAGACCATGCCGATCTTCCGGCGCACCTTCACGGGATCCATACCCCGACCGTAGATGTTCTCGCCCTCGAGGACGACCTCCCCTTCGAACCGCGCGCCCGGAATTTCCTCGTGGAGACGGTTCAGAGTGCGCAGGAACGTCGACTTACCGCAGCCCGACGGACCGATCAGGGCGGTCACCGAATTCGGCGCGACCTCGAGCGAGACGTTCTTCACGGCCTGGAAAGTGCCGAAATAGGCGTTCACGTTTTTCGTGGTCAGAATCGGGGGCAGGGCGGGCTTTTTCTCGCGGACGTTCATATTTTCTTTCCTCCGAGAATCGCCCGCATGGAGAGATTCGCGACGAGTACGACGGCGACGAGGACCATCGACCCGGTCCAGGCGAGCTGGGTCCAGTCGTCGAAGGGCGAGATCGCGTAGGTATAGATCTGGACGGGCAAACTCGAGATCGGCGCGAAAATTCCGCGCGGCCAGTACTGCGAGTTCAGGGCGGTGAAAAGGAGCGGCGCGGATTCGCCGCTGATCCGGGCCACGCCGAGCATGACGCCGGTGAGGATCCCCGACCGGGATCCGTAGAGGACGATCCGGAGGATGACCTTCCACCGCGGAAGGCCGAGGCCGAGGCCGGCTTCGCGGATATGGTCCGGGACGAGTTTGAGGACCTCCTCGGTCGTCTTCGCGACCGTCGGAATAAGGATGATCGCGAGCGCGAGCGCGCCCGCCACCGCCGAGAAACCGTGCATCGGAACGACGAGAAGCGCGTAAGCGAAAATCCCGAGGATGATCGAGGGCACTCCGGCGAGGAGCTCCACCGAAGAGCGAAGAGTGCCCGCGAAACGCGACCGCCGGAATTCGGAGAGAAAAACGCCGGCGGCGATTCCGATCGGAACGCCGACGAGAGAGCCCATGGTGACGAGGACGAGCGTGCCGACGACGGCGTTTCCGAGTCCACCGCCCGTCTCGCCGACCGGCTTCGGAAGCTCGGTGAAGAATTTCAGATTCAGTCCGACGAGGCCTCGGTGGACCACGTAATAGAGCACGAAGAGGAGCGGCAGGATCGCGACGATCGACGCGAGACCCAGGAGACCGAGCATGAGCCGGTTCACGACGGTCCGCCGAAAGTCGAGCCGGGCGTAAGCGTCGCGAAAGGTCATTTTCCGATCCCCGCGAATTGGAGCCGCTTCACGATCCGACGGGCGATCAGATTCACGACGAACGAAACGAGGAAGAGCGCGAGGCCGACGTAAGCGAGCGCCGCGAGGTGGGTGTTCGACCCGGCTTCGGCGTATTCGTTCGCGATGACGGAGGCCATCGTTTGGCCAGGCGCGAAGAGCGAGGCCGAAATCTCGTTTCGATTCCCGATGAGCATCGTGACCGCCATCGTTTCGCCGAGCGCGCGGCCGAGGCCGAGGATGCCCGCGCCGAAAACGCCGGACCAGGAACTCTTCACGACCGCGAGGCGGATCATCTCCCATTTCGTCGCGCCGAGCCCGAGCGCGGCCTCGCGCTGGGTTTCGGGGATCGCGCGGAAAACCTCGCGGCAGATCGCAGTGATCGTCGGCGTCACCATGATCGCGAGAATCAGGCCCGCGGCGAGCATTCCGATCCCATAGGGCGGTCCCTGGAAGAGGAAGAGCCAACCGAAATAACGGCCGAGGAAGGGCTGGACGTAGAGCCGAAGGAGCGGCGCGAGGAAGAAGATCCCCCAAAGGCCGTACACGACCGACGGGATCGCGGCGAGCATCTCGACCATGAATCCGACGACCGCGGCGACCCGCTTCGGCGCGAGCTCGGTGAGGAAAAGCGCGACCGCGATCGAAAGCGGCACCGCCATCGCGAGCGCGAAAAACGAGGAGACGACCGTGCCGAAGATGAAAGCGCCGGCGCCGAATCGGTCTTGGACGGGATCCCAACCGGTTCGCCAAAAGAACGAGAACCCGAAGGCGTGGATCGCGGGCCACGCGAGCTTGGCGAGGAAGAGCGCGATCAGCCCGAGCACGCCGACTACGATCGAGGAGAGACCTATGAGTACGCGCCGGAAAAGGCGGTCGCCGGGATTGATCGGGCGGGTGGAGAGTTTCGGCGCGGGCGGGGCGCTGATCGTCAGGGTTTC
>JAYVXM010000074.1:0-2464 GCA_043785205.1 Bdellovibrionales bacterium | reverse complement strand
TCGCCGTTTTGATTTCGTTTTCCTTCATGTACGTGCCGAGCTTCTGGCCGTAGATACGCTCGGCGTTGGCGTTGTCGGACTGAAGTTTTTGCTTCTCGAGGTTGTGGGAGAGGGATTGATTCTCGTATTTCGCGTTCCAGTCGCTCTCGAGTTCGTGAATCGCGCCGGCCCGGGCTTCGTTTTTGATTCGGGCGGAGTCGCGCTGGACTTCGGCGACTTCCATGATTTGTTCGCGGAGCGGTTGAAGCTCGCGGGCTCGTGAAGAGTTTTCGGCTTCGGCGTTTTTATTCAATTCCGCCTTCACGGCGAGGTCTTTTTCCCGGAGTCGCGTGGTGAGTAGAAAGTCGGCTTTCTTCGCGCGATCTTTCAGGACGTAGTCGGTCTGTTCGGCGAGGGCCTTGGATTGTCGACGTTCGGCCATGACCTCGTCGCGGGCCTGTTTGATCGCGGATTGGGCTTCGTCGGAGAGTTTTTTCCGATAATCGTTCGTGTTTTGCCGATCCTCGTCGCTTTTGCTGCCGCGCGCTTCGGAAATTTGGTTTCGGTAGCTGTCGGCGAGCGCTTCCATTTCTTTTTCGTGGCGGTCGGCGGCGGCGGCGGACTGCTGTTCGGCGTAGTGTTCCGAATCCGAAAGCGACTTCGCGTTGCGCGCTTCTGCGGCGGCGGCGGCTTCGAGGGCACGGTCCCGATCGGCGTTCGCAGAGTCTTCGATCGCGCTCGCGCGGCGTCCGTTCTTGTCGTAGAGCGATTGTTTGAACTTTTCGCGCTCGATGCGATCGGCTTTCGCGAGATCGTGCATCGACGATTCGTATTCGTCCTTCACTGAACGGACGGTCGCTTCCGACTCCGCGTCCTTCCGGCGAATGGTCGATTCCATGTTTTTTTCGAGCTTCGCCTCGCGCGTCTGCTCGCGCTCTTTCGCGCGACGTGAGGCGATTTCGAAATCCGAATAGTCCGATCCAATCGAGGACATAGAGGGTTTCTCCCGGGAGGCGTCCGCGCCTCTGACCCTCCTATTTTCGCTGAAAGAGCGGGGGAGCGTAATCGGTCGAAGTTGCCCACCCCTGCGTCAATTTCCCATCTCCCCGGACCCCCACCCCCGCGTAGAGTTTTGTGCGCATCTTTTCAGTCAGGTTTTGGCGGCTGGTTACTCGTTTGCTTAGGAGCCGCGCCCCAAAAGCGAGGAGAAATCTATGATCAGCTCGAAACGCTTCATCCGTCGTCCGCCGTCCTCTCATTTACAAGTGAGTCGTCCGGGTCTCGGACTCAAGATCTCGGTTCACACCCAGATGTCGAAAAAGGTCCGGCGACAGGTGATTCTTGCTCTCTACCGTTCCGCTAAGGCGGTGCTCGATGACTTAGACGGTCTCGATGTCACACATACCGACGGGGCGATTCCTTCGACTACGGCCGATTACGGGAAATCCGTGAGCCTCCACCAGGCGCTCTCCGTGACGACGGAAGCGAAAGCGCTCGGGATGAACATCCGCTGGCGACGATTGGCATTTCGCCTCACCCAAACCGAGTTCGCTCGTCTCTGCGAGATTTCGCGGACCCACTTGAGTCGGATCGAGCACGGCCACACCGAGATTGAAGCCCTCACGCGAGAAAAAATCGCGTTTGCATTTCGCGTCGTGCGGGGGCGAAACCGAAGCGCACAAAACTCTACGGGGACGGGGAGGGGTTTTAAAACGGGGGCGCGGGCGAGTCATTCTTACCAAGGGAGCTCGTCGCCCTCGAAGTCATAGAACTTTCCGGTCTGGTCGGGCTTCGCGTTCGCGATCACCTTGAGCATACCGGCGACGGATTCTTTCACCGTTGTCGGAGCGTTTGAGCCGCCCATCTCCGTCTGGACCCAGCCCGGATGAAGGACGAGGGCGGTCAAGTCCGCGCGGTCGATCGCGAAACACTTATTGAACATGTTCAGCGCCGCCTTCGACATGCGGTATGCGTAGGCGCCGCCGCCGCCGTTATCGGCGATCGAGCCCATGAGGCTCGTGATCTGAACGACCTTGGCGCCTTTCGGTAAGAGGGGGGAAAGCGCTTGGCAGACGCGCATCGGAATCAACGTATTCACTTCGAAGCTCACGCGTACGTCGTCAAACTTCACGTCCCTTAGGCGATCGCCCTGAGCGTACATTCCGGCGTTGTTGATCAGCAGATCGACGGGACGGCCATCGAGCGCGCGAAAGAGACGTTCAGGTCCGGCCACGTTCTCGAGGTCGATCGCGTGGAGGTGGAGATTTTTATTCTTTTTCAGCTCTTCAAGGCGATCGCTGTGCCGGCTGACGGCATGGACTTCGTGGCCCTGGGAAAGGAGGACGCGCGCGAATTCGGCGCCGATGCCGCGGGATGCTCCGGTGATGACGACTCTCATGATGATTCCTCAGGTTGGTGTCGTTAGTGAACGGCCCCATTAAATCCGGGGCGAGCCCGGGGCGCAATACGCGCGGCGATAATTCAG
>JAYVXM010000073.1:0-2466 GCA_043785205.1 Bdellovibrionales bacterium | reverse complement strand
CAAAAAAACCGAAACGCATTTCTGCCAATGAAGGCGTTCAGCTGGGTCCACTGATTCTCCGAGATGAGGATCGAGTACGCCATACACATATTGTTGGCTCATCCGGATCCGGAAAAACAGAAGCAGCGAAGCTCCTTATTTTCGAAGACATCCGTAGAGGACGGGGATGTTTCATTATCGACCCGAAGGGCGATCGCGAACTCTATGAGGAAATTCGTGGTTACTGCGCTCTAGTTGGGCGGTCAGACGACCTCAAGCTGATTTCGGCAACCTTTCCAAACGAATCCCGCGTGTGGAATCCGTGCGGCCTTGGGAGTCCATCCGAGTTACAGAGTAAGTTCTACAATGCGAACGTATATTCCGAACCTTACTACGCGAAGGCGTGCGAAACGGCGTTGATCCGTACGTTTAACCAGCTAACTAAAGATAAACCGGGTGGATTCGGGTTAAAGGATCTTACATCTGGCCTGAAGTCGATCGCCACGGCCGACAAGAGTAAAGCGATCGACGGGCTATTTTTTGATTTCGAAAGCGTCGCCCAGAGCGAGTGGGCGAAAATTCTAGGCTGTGATCCGGATTTTGCGGCTGGGCGTGAAATTTCGTTTTTGGATGTGATTCGCAATAATCAGATACTGTTCGTCGATTTACCGACTGAGGGCAAATCTCTACAAAGCGCGCGGCTCGGTCGGCTGTTTACCCAGGAACTCATTCTCATTTCGGGAATGCGGAAGAGTTGCCCTACTTTGCTGAGTGGCGATAACCCGAATCATGCGGGTGTGTTTTCGGTCTATATTGATGAATTCGACGCATTCGCGACCGAAAGCTTCGTGACCTTTCTCAATAAGGCCCGCTCGAGTGGATTCATGATTCATATTCTTCACCAGACACTTTCGGACCTTAAGCGTATTTCGCCAGAATTCATGGGGCAACTTCTTGGGCTCTTTAACGTTCACTTAATAGGGATTCAGCACGATCCCGACGACGCCGAGTTGTGGGCTAGGTTCATCGGTACGCACGCGGTGATTAAGCAGACTTATCAAACGGCCGGGCTATTTAATTTACGAACCGGTGTTTGTTCGAATCGTGAAACTCAAGAGTTCATCGTGAGCCCGGGAGAAATCAAATCCCTCGGAGTGGGCGAGTTCGTTGTTTCGGTAAAAACCCAAAACATCCGGGAAGTCATTCGACTTGAGATGGCTCGTCGATACGGCGTTAAGACAGCAGATCAAACACTGGAGTTAATGGCTGGACGGGTTCGCGGGATGGCATCGGCAGGAAAAAAGAAGAGCAAATGGGAAATGGTTTTAGCCCCAACGGGCGAGGCAATGGGAGGCAGTAATGAACGAAACATGCTTTAGTGAGATCGAACAAGCGCTGGGAGGAAAGGTTTTTCTCTCGGTGAATGATATTTGTGACCTCCTAGGATGCTCGGAGCGAGTTGTCTATAACTGGATGAAGCGCGCGGATCCGGCTCGTCGGCCTCCCAAGTTGAAAATAGGCCACGAAATTAAATTTCCTAGGGGCGCATTTATTCAGTGGCTTCTGAAAGAGCAGACTTGAGGTGAATATGCTTTCGATTAAGACAAATATTTATCGGAGAGTTTACAAAAAGGACGGCTCTGAACGCTGGTATGTGCGTTGGAAATCTCCGTCGAGCGGGAAATGGGTCGCGATCCAGGCCGGTCGAACAAAGGACGAAGCACTACTCGTCGAGGCGGAGTTGCGCAAAAAGCTCGCGACCGGGAAGGACCCGAACGAAATCGATAGGGAGAAGGCCGAGCAACTTACTGTCAATCAGGTTTTGGATTTATTTCTAGAGCATACTCGGTTTCTAGGTGGGTCGGAGTCATGGCGCTTTGAAGCGAGTGAGAAAATCCGAAGAGATATTCGCCCCGTGCTCGGAAAAAAGGCGTTCGCCGCCCTCGATTCAGAGACGATGTTCAGGTTTTACCTCGGATTGAAAGAGCGGGGAGTTTCTAATGCAACGATCGATAAATATCACTTCCTCCTGCGCGTGATTGGCGACATTTACAAGCAAAGGTCTGGGTCGAATCCGATTAAGGAAATCGAAGGATATCGAAAACGGTTTCCCAGAGAGGCGCCCACCCGAGATATTAACTTTTTGACGCCCAAAGAGATCTCGGCACTTGAAGTTGAATGTCGAAGATCCTCAAGTCATCTTCTTTTGCCGTTTGCGATGTTCCTTGTTCACAGTGGTTTACGACGAGGTGAGGCTCACAATCTCAAGTGGACCGACATTGACGGAAGCGCGGGGTTTATTCACGTTCGAAACGCGAAGCGAGGAAAGACGCGGGTTGTCCCGTTAGAGGAGGCAGCCTGGGCGGCGATTCAAGGCTTAAAAGGGAATTCGGGGTATGTTTTCGCGTTACCGAACGGGATTAGATTCCATCCCGACTCACTTCTTCGCCCACTTCAGCGTGCCGGTGTTCGGGCGAGGATCGGACG
>JAYVXM010000072.1:0-2468 GCA_043785205.1 Bdellovibrionales bacterium | reverse complement strand
CCGCTTTGCGGGAGCGGGTAGCGGTAGATATTCCCGGCCATCGTGGTCGGATTCGTGGCGGCCGTGAAGGTGTAAACGCCGGTGTTGAAAATGGTGTTCAGCGCGGTGGTCGTAAGCGGGTCCACGGTGGCGGGAGTGACGTTAAAATAATTCGGAGTCGCGGGCGTATTGCCGCCCGCACTCGCAAAAGTGGAATCGGAATGTCCGCTCAGCGCGAGGACCATCGCAATCACGAGCACGCGGGCGGGCGTTTTTTTTAACGAGGGAGCCATAACGTTCAATTCCTCGAGAAAGATGAATACCATCTCGATTATGGGCGAAAATTAACGCACTGTATATACCATGCATCGACGCACCGAGGGGCCGGCAGTGACCTAGGTCCTGATCGACTCATCCATTCGAATCGTCGTCGTAAACTATAAATTAAGGGACGGGCTTCAAGCGGAGATTAAGCGCCGTGCTCTGGACCAGGTCGGCCGCCTTCGAGCGGTCTTCGATCCGCGTCTGCTGCTTGGACGAGTTGTACATCATGGTCGAGATGAGGAGGGCAAGGACCATCATAATCGCCGAAGCGACCATAATTTCGACAAGTGTGAAGCCGCCTTCAGCGCGCGCAGATCGTCGAATGTACACCTCTTAAAAATGTACTATAATTAAGAAAAGGTCAATTGGCTTTGGAAACGAAGGTCGCGATGGGAAAAGAGAATCGAGAAAATCGAGGCGAGCGCGGCTCCGCGCTGATGCAGGTCATGGTCGTCTGCAGCCTGCTCGCGATTACGTCCTATCTCTTCGTCCAGTTCATGACGAAGGCCGATCGCGAAAGCATAAATCTCATTCATCGAAACGACAATATCAACTCTTCGCTCGACTTATCGACCTACGTCAATGATTGCAACGTCCTCGGAGGCGCCGTGAATATCGTGAATCAAGACAGCCTTGGCGCCGCCGTGAAATATCCCTAGGGCGGTCTTCTCGGAAAATCCTTATGAAACGTTTCCGTTATTTTATCGCTGCGGCCGTTTTCTTGCTCGTGGGCCTCCCGCCGGCGCACGCATGTTATGACCTCGCCGGCTGCCAAGCGCTCGTGAATACCAATTCCGCACCTCAGTGTTGTTGCGCGCAGTGGAACAATTTCACGCCGGCGTTCGCGTCTCAGAATGCCTGCCTTTGTCAGAATGGTTTTAATTCTTATTGCGGAGCGAGTCCTCCCGGTCCTTCGACCTGCAACGCCGCGGGATACCAAAACGCTTCGACCGGGTTTTGCCCTGGGAGTATTCGGTGTACCGGGTTTCAACTCGGTGGAAAGGATTGCATATGCGCGCCCGCCGAATATTGGGCGGGTGACTATTGCGCGCTGGGGGCGCCCGCCGTCGGAGATTGCACCACCATCCCCGGCAACGCGGGCCAATGGAAAAAACATGCGTGCGACGCGGGTCCCGGATACCTCTGCGCGGATTCCGATCTGCCCGTTCCCCCGCCTCCCGGCGGAGGAACTTTCGCGAGCCTGGCGAATAAAATGGCGGTGTGTTGCGGGCGCGGCTGGGGTGAGAATATCGGCCCGGGCTTGAAAATGGACTGCGTCGAGGCGAAGCCGCCTCCGGTCGGAACTTTCCAATCTTTCCTTAATTTTTACAGCGCCGGCGCCACTTCGGATTTCGTCACCACCGCAGGATTGACTTACCCGAATCGGATGTTCGTCGTCGACTCCGCGGGAATTCCTTTAAACGGATTTTACGACCGTCGGGGCCGGCGTTGTAACTACCGCGACCCGGCGACGAAGACGGCGATGCAACTGACGCCGGCGGACCAACTCGATCTTTTGCAATACGCGATCACGAATTCGACGCTGGCCTCCGGAGTCCCGACCGGCTTCGTCGCTTTACCGCCCGGCTCGTCCGCCGCGACGTCCACCGCCGAAGTCGACCCAAGTTGCTGTAACGCGGTCATCTTCGCGCTCGAACGGATCTGTCCGGAAACAGTCAATCCCGCGACGATCGGCGGAAAGATCCTTTCGACCGACTTCACGGCCGCCGGAGTCACGACCCGGCGATGTACCGCCGCTAAGCAGATGAAGCTGGATTTCGCGGTGGTCGATGTTTGCGATCCGTCGCTTACGCAACAGGCCCGTTTTCGGGTGGCGACGTCCTTTACCGGCGAAGACCCTAACCGAGCGACGATTTTTCCCACGGGAACGCTCGAAATTCAGGCGCTGATCAATACTTATTATCCGCCCACCGTTCCGCTCGCGCCACCGACCTGTCCGCAGAGTCCGGCCATCTTTCGTTATCCGGGTACGGGGGGCATGTGCAGACTTCAGGGCCAGGGAACTTTGCCGGCCCCACCGAACGAACCCTATCCATAGAGGATTTTGTCCGGTCTGAGCCTTTGAATGATTTTAATGAAAAGAGGCCCGGCTTCTCGCGAAGCCGGGCCCTTACCTTGATTTGTCGAGCCTACTGACGCGGAGG
>JAYVXM010000071.1:0-8207 GCA_043785205.1 Bdellovibrionales bacterium | reverse complement strand
CGCGAACCAGGAAAGTAAAAAAGGGCCGCGTGCGCTACGAGAAAATTCGAACGATCCCGATAGTCGCTTTTTCCGGCGGCGTTCTCGATGGACGAGGCGAAACTCGCGGCGTCGCTGGCGCCGACCTCGAACGCGAAGGCGCCGAAGCCGACGTGGGCGAGAAGCGATCCGCCGAAGACCCAGCTCGAAATCAGAGAATTTCTTAACGCCGGATCGCTTTGATACGGCAACCCCATCATAAAATCGAGATCGAGGTAAGAAAACGCGTTTCCCATTAACCGGGCACCGGAATCGATCAAAATCCGATTATAGATCCCCCCTCCCGTTCGCGGGACCTTCGCTTTCGGAGCGGATTTCCCGTCGACCCAGATGAGCGGTAGGGTCAGCGAGGCGTTCAAAGTCGCGCTCCAGGCGTGCGTGTAAACCCACGAGTTCGCCAGGTTCCCGTTCTTCGGTTGGCCGCTCGACTGGACGGATACGTCGATCTGGTCCCCAAGATGGTGGGGATCGCGAAGGATTTGAATTACGGAGGTCGCCGGCTTCAGCGCCTTCGATTTCAAACGGGCGGGCTTAGGCACGACCCGTTTCGGGATAGACGGCGTCGGAGTCGGTTCCGCCGTGGGAGTCGGTAGCGGGATCGGAGCGGGCTCCCCGGCGGACGCGGTCACGCTGAGCGCGAGAATCCCCATCGCCGCCCCCCACGTACGCTGAATTTTCAGGGGCAAGCGCATCGACCGTAGACTAGCGGGGATCGGTTGCCCCGTAAATGGGGACCGGAGATCGCATCGATGGCGCCGGGCGGTTCGAACTTCTTCATTTTTCGGGGGCGTCGGCCTGAGAGGTCACGTGAAATGCCTAGAAAAGTCGCACTTTTTTGAAAATCCCCTTTCGAACGAGGAGGGTCATGAGAGACTCATTACGCATAGCGTCGTCTTCAGATATCTTCAGAGTTAGGCTAATTCATCGAGAGGACTTGTTATGGCTAAGAACAAGGACTCGCTGAAGTTTGGGACGTTTTTCTCAGGATTTCTCGGAATCGCGGTGGCCCTTTCGGGTTGCTCGAGTTCCTCCAAGCTCGCGAGCGGCGGACTACAATTCAATACCGGTATGACGGAAGAACCCCAGCTTTCGCGAGCGATCGCGCGATTTTGCGATTCGGCCTACATCGCCGTGAACGAAAGTCAGGAGATCACGCCGTTCGACGTGCTGACTCGCTACGAGAAGATCCGCGCGACGCGAAAAACGTGGCCGAGTCCCTTCGTGGTCGCGGAGCTGACGAAGGCTTCGCTCATCTCGAACAAGCGCGTCGAGCTCGTCGTCGACCGATTCGCGGAACTCGAGAAGACGCTCGGTAAACAACTGTCCGGCGATTCGATCGCCGAACTCGCGAAGGTCTCGATCATCACCGACACGGATGCCGGTACGGTCGCCTCGACCTACGAGGGCCTCGCGCCCTCGTCGCGGAAATGGACTTCCGCCGCTTCCCCGATCGAACTGACGAAGCTCGCGCTCTTTACGGATAAAGGGCCGGCGGCGATCTTCGCGACCTACGACGAATTCAAGATTCGCCAGGGCCGGATCGGCGGCGAGAAGGAACTCGTCGAGCTGACGAAGACCGCGACCCTCACGGGCCGCACGCCGAACGACCTCGTGAAGCTTTTCGACCAGATCGATCACCTCGATCAGGGATGGGTTACTCGGTCCGACACGGCCGAGCTCGTGAAGCTCGCGATCCTGACGAACTCATCGCCAAAGACGGTTTATTACCGTTATACGGAGATCGCCAACGCACGGAAGCTGTCAACCGGCAAGGACCGGGCGATGGAGCTCCTGAAGCTTTCGCTGCTGGCACGGAAGAGCACGAAGGAAGTCGTGTCCCTCTACGACAAACTCGGCCGCATGCACGAGGTGAACGGCTCGAAGGGCGCGGCGAAGCCGATGACCTTGAGCCTCATCACCGGCGAGCTCCTCCAGGATTCCGTATTCGGAAACCAAGTCGACGAGTGCAACGGGGGCTACGCCCGCCTCATTCTTTCGATCGATTCGTACCTGGGCGAAGAAACGTAACGATGGGAATCCGTCAGGTCTCCCTGAATCTCTCGAAACGGTTTCGGCCCGGCCGATCGGCTCTCGATCTTTCCGGTCCGATCCATCGCTCATGGATCGAGCGAGTGGCCAAGGACGACCATCTGAAAGTCCTCGTCTACCGACGGGATTTTCGAGCGGAGGAGATCGATCTCCTCCCGCGCCTGGACGGCGTGAACCTGATTTCGGGAGACCTGACGGAAGTGTTGACCCGCGCGAAGGAAAGCCTTTCTCTTCTGATCGACGACCTCGGCTCGTTTCATTTCGACGATCACCCACTCGAATTATTGAAGCGCTACTACGACGCGCTCGCCCTCGACGGCGAGGCCTGGATCCGCTTTCCGAAAAGTTTCTGGGTCTTCCTCGAGGACCAGCATCGAATCCCGCTCCAGGACTACCTCGCCCAGAAATTTCCCGGACTCTTTCGGGCGATCCGGCCCTCCGAACTCGACCCGACGCTCGTCGCATCCGCGTCATCGTCCGAAGACTGGGTTCTTCTGAAAAAAGATTCCCGCCACGCGAACCTTTTTTTCACGCTCCAACCGCGCACTCTCGGCGGCACGTCCTGTCCGGCGGGTTCGCCGCACGCGCCGTATCTCGAGTTCGTGGAGAAACGGGTCGCCAAGCACGCGGCTTCTTTTCGGCGCGTGGCTTAACCGAACCGAAGACCGAATCGGGCGCAGAGACGTTTCGACTCCTCGATCCCGAGCAGCGCTCCGACGACGAAATAGATCGCGCCGAAGGCGCCGAGAACCGCGACCGCGATAACGATCGGTCGATTGAAATCTTCGAGCGCGACCTTCACCGAGAACGCCATGATGCCCGCGAGCCCGGCGGCGAATGCGGCGCGATTCCGGGCCCGCTCGCCCCCATGGATTTTTCCGATGCGGGCTTCGAGCCGCCGCTTGAGGAGAAGGTATTCGAGCCAGCCCGCGAGGCCGGACGCGGCGGTGAGTCCGACGGTCCCGTAGATTTTCGCGTAGCCCGCGATCGTCGGGAGCTTCGTCGCGGCGAAGAGTCCGAGCGTGACCGCGACGACCATCCGGACGCAGGAGATCTTCAGCGGAGTTCGGGTGTCGCGAAGGGCGTAGAACGCCGAGGAAATGAGCCGTCCGCGCGTCGCGGGCAGGAGACCGACGGCGGCCGCGCCGAGAATCGCCCAGAGGAGTAGCGAGTCGTTTCGCTTGAACTCGCCGGTTTGAAAAATTGCCGCCGCGATCGTATCGCCGAGAAAAATAAAGGCCGCGACCGAAGGGATCACGAAGAAGGAGATCCGCGAGAGACCGACCTCGAGGCGGTGGCGAAGTTTCGCCTTCGCTTCCTCGTCGTCGTCGCCGACGGAGGCGAGTTCCGGGAGTTCCGCCGCGGAAACCGACATTCCGAAGAGGGACACCGGTAAGAGATAGAGCGTCTGCGCGTAGGCGATCGCCGAGACCGCGCCCGTCGGGAGGAGCGAGGCGATCATGTTGTCGACGTAAGCGCTGATTTGGACGACCCCGCGCCCGACGACGACGGGGAAAAAGCTTCGTGCGATCCCGCGGATCGCCGGTCCGTCGCTTGGGTCGGCTTTGCGGAACGCGCGGATCCATCGGATGACGAACGGAAGCTGGGCGAGGAATTGGAGCGCGCTTCCCGCGAAAAGTCCCCAGGCGGCGTCGATCGCGAGCTGCTCCATCCCGTGCTTCGAGCCGAAGAAGATCATCGTTCCGATGATCGCGAGATTCCAGAGGACGGGCGCGGAATAGGAAAGGAAGAACTGACGATGGCTGTTCAGGATACCGAGGCACCACGCCGAAAGGACGAGGAGGCCGGTCCCCGGGAAAAGAATCCGCACGATCCGAATCGTGAGTTCGCGTTTCTCGCCTTCGAATCCGGGGGCGATCACCGCGATCAGGTGCGGAGTCGCGAGGACGCCGCCGAGCACGACGATCGAGATCACGAATGCGAGGACGGCGCCGATCGTCCACGCGACCCGGCGCGCGGCTTCCTTTTCGTCGCGCGCGAGAAGGCGCGCGTAGAAGGGAATGAACGACGCCGAGAGGACGCCCTCCCCGAAAAGGTTTTGGAGGAAATTCGGAATCTTGAGCGCCGCTTTGAACGCGTCGCCGGCGTCGGAGTTCCCGAAATAATGGGCGAAAACGCGCTCCCGGACAAGACCGGCGATTCGACTCAGAAAGATTCCCGTGGCGACGGCGAAGGAGTGCGATCGGGGGGCGGAGGCGGCGGGAGAACGCGATGCGTTAGTGTCGGGACTTGGATTCACGCGTGATCTGATCGTATGCGAACCGGGATCGACTTGCCACCGCGGAAGCCGTTTCGGCCGGGACAAAAGGATCCCGCCCGCCGACATCGCCGAGTAAAGCGAGGCTGGCGTGGCACGGAACTCGCTACTCTGCGCGCGAACGTCTTTTCAATCCCACCCGTTACACGGTTCAAACCGAGGAGTATCCACGTGTCCCCCACTTTGATTCAGAACAGCACCCGTTTCGGCGTCGCCCTCTTTTCCCTCCTTTTCGCCTCCGCGAGCTTCGCTTCGGACGTCGCGGAAATCACCCTCGACGGCCATCAGACGAATTACGCCTTCTCGCTCGACGGCGCGAAGACGCGCACCGTGTACCGTGAGGAATCCTACGAGAGCACTTGCTCCCGCGAGGAAGAGTACACGGCCTATCGCCAAGAGTGCGACTACCAGACCGTCCAACGCTGTCACGAAGAAGGCGGCGGCCAGAGTTGCCATAGCGTTCCGGAATGTCACGATACGACTCGCCCGGTCTGCAATTCCCACGGCTGCACGAACGAGCCGACTCACGAATGCACGTCTTCGGAAAGCTGCACGAGCGAACCTTCCCGCACCGTTTGCGAAAGCGAGCAGGTCGCGACGAACTGCCGCGACGTTCCCTACACGGCCACGAATACCGTCGAGTACGCCTGCACGAAAACGCGCCAAGTTCCGATCGGAACCGAGCTCGTCGAGCAGATGGCCGCGAACGTCACGATCGCCTTCACGGGCGATCTACAAGGCCTGACCGGCAAGGATCGGTTCAAGCTTTCGCTCGCGAACGGAAACGACCTCTCGCGCGACGATCTCCTGGTCGAATCCATCGCGACCGGCGACTCCCACTTCTTCCGCCTCACGAAGGTCAGCGAAGCGAAGAAGCCGAACGGCGATAAAAAGTCGATCATCACCGCCGCGTTCAAGATCGACGCCGTCCCGTACGCTTCGATCCTCGTCCATAAGACGAACATCCTCGATCTCGACGCGATCCGCGGCGCGATCACCTTCACGACGGCCGGCGAAGCGATCGATCCGTCCGTAGTCCTGCACGTCGTTTCGAAAAAACACCGTCTCCTCGGCGGCTGGAAGCAGGATTTCGAGCAGGACTTCAAAGCCGAAAACCTCACCGCGACGCCGATTTCCGGCGGCCAGAACATCCAGGTGAATCTCGGAGCCTGCCTGAACACCCGGCCCCATGAGTTCACGCTCACCCTCACCCGCGACGTCGGCAAGCTTCTCGGCGACAACGTGCTGAACCTTTCGACCGCCGAAAAGGCGAAGAAGGACCTCACCACGACGTTCACGAAGCAGTTCAAGCTGAACGGCAAACAGAAGGATCAGTGCGGGGCGAACGACGGCCAGCAATCCCAATAAGCCTCGTGATGGAGTCACGCGAAAAGGACCCCGGCCCGGATGGCCGGGGTCCTTTTCGCGTTCAGAACGCTTGAATTCGCCGCCCCCCCGAAGGATATTCTCCCCGTGAACGCCGCCCTCCGCCCCGATATCCTCAAATCGATCGACCTCTACCACGACTTCCTGAAAAAGAACGGCATCGCTATCCCTTCGACTCACGCCGTGCTCGGCTCCGGCATCGGGACGTCCTTCGTCGACGCGTGGATCCCGGCGAATTGGGAATCGGTCGGCACGCTCGAATTTAAATCGCTGCCCGCGATCTCCTCCGCGACGGCTCCGGGCCATCCCGGAATCTACCGGTTCTTTCGCGAACGCGAGTCTCGGAACGTCCTCTGTCTTCAGGTCGGTCGCCTTCACGGTTACGAGGGGCTTACGCCCGAAGACGCGACGTTATCGGTGATGGTCCCACGGCTGGCCGGTACCCGGGATTTCATTCTGACGAACGCCGCCGGCGGGTTGAAACTCGAATGGGCCGTCGGATCGATCATGATGATTCGCGACCATGTGAATTTCACGGGCCGGAACCCGCTCGTCGGACCGACGAAAAACGCGCAGGACGGCTCGCCGATCGGGCCGCGCTTCCCCGATCTCTCGAAGGCCTGGGACCGCGAGTATACCGAGTCTGTCCGCCGCGAGCTCACGACCGCCGGTCTCGATACGCACGAAGGGATTTACCTCGGCGTCCTCGGGCCGAGTTTCGAAACTCCGGCCGAAGTACGGCTCTTCTCCCAGTGGGGTCTCGGCACCGTCGGAATGTCGACGGTCTGGGAAGCGATCGCGCTCGCCCATTCGGGAGCGCGTCTCTCCGGATTCTCGCTGATCAGCAATCTCGGCTCCGGGCTGAACCCCGGCGCGGTCCTCGACCATTTCGAGATTCTCGAGACTTCCCGCCTCTCCGCGCGGAAGGTGATCCAGGCTCTCTTCGCCGTCGCGGCGCCGACGGTCTAAAGCCGAAACGTGCGAAATCCGAAGAGAAAAGGATGAGTTCTTTTCTCCGCACGCTCGCCCTCGGATTCGCGATCTCCCTCGCGGTCGCGTCGGCGCGCGCCGTGGATCGCCTCGAGCCGGTCCACCTCGTCTTCGACATCGACTGGACGCTCGCTTCGAATATTCCCGATTCTCGCGACCTCGCGGTCTACGCCGGCGACCCGCACTTTTTCGAGGTCGAGGGGAAGTACTACCGCCTCTCGAACGGGGTTCCGGAGGCGATCAATCGCCTCCTCGATTTCAATCGCCGTCTCGGTTACGAATACGTGAAAATTTCGTTCTTCAGCGGCGGAGGACGGGCGCGGAACGAAGCGCTTCTCAAGAAGATCATCCTCGATCCGGCGACCGGGCGATCGGCTTTCGACGTCGCCGAAAAGGTGCTCTCGTTCGAGGACCTGACCGACCTCTATCCCCAGTTACCGCGTTCCGCCGACGTCGCCTTCGCCGATCGCTACGAGAAAAATCTCGTCCTATCCTTCAAAAATCCCGAACGGACCATCGCGATCGACGATACGAAAAAATTCTTCCGGGGCGACCTCGAAAAAAGCCTCCTCTGGATCGGCGAAACTTATTCCGACTTTCCCACCCTCGCCGACGTAGCCCTCGAGCGGGCGAAATTTCCCGAGGAGAAGTACCTTCCCGCCGATCTCGCGGCCTGGGAGACGGATCAGAACCGGATCCTGATCGCCTCCCTCGAACTCGAATACGCGCTCCAATCGGAGCTGGACGCCGCGAAAAAGGGACAAGGTGCCGCAACCGGCGCGTTTCGCGATCGGGTTCAGTCGATTAACCGAAAATTCACGAAAACCGAACTCCTCGGACGAGTTCGACGAATCTATCCCGCGCGGATCCTCCGCCGATGCTCCGCTCTGCTCGCCGGCGGCGGCGGCGCGAACTAAGCGAGAAAGGTCCCGAGTTCGCGCGGACCCGTCTTCGCCATCTCCCGCATCCACTGATAGAACGGAACGCCGGGTTCGAGCTGCTTTACGACCCAGGCCGGGAATCGATCGGTGAGGAAGATCGGGGAGAAATCATACTCCCGCGAAAGATAGACTCCGTTATGCCGGAGAAAGTCGGCGTTCGGGTGGTCGGGGTCATAGCCGGGCGGAATCTTCTTCAAATCCCGGCCGGCGACTTGAAACCCTTTTCGCTCCGCCGCGCGAACGGCCCGCGTGAAGGCGCCGTCGGTCGGCGACGTCGTCACGCGATCGCGGAAATGCTCCCGCACCGCCTTGGAGAAGGCGTAACTTCCGAGCCCGAGCACGACGCCGGTCGAATCGAAACCGAGGTAGAGGCCCGGAAACGCGGACTCTTTCGAAGTGCGATCTCCGAAGGAAAAGCTCGCGTAGTTCTTGTATGGGCGCTTATCGGGGCTGAAACGCGTGTCGCGGTAGATGCGGCCGACCGAGCGATAGTCGACGCGGACGTGCGGAAAATGCCGAAGCAG
>JAYVXM010000070.1:0-2495 GCA_043785205.1 Bdellovibrionales bacterium | reverse complement strand
GTTTTGTAGAAGCCGCGGTTATTGGATTTTTTCTTGATGACGACTTTAGACATGGAAGTATAACTTTCGTTTGCAGACTTGGAACATCCAGCACGCTTGCCATCGACTCCGCGCCCGAAGGCGAATTCGTCGACCGGTTATCCGAGGAAGTAATCGTCAATGACCGAGAAGTCGGTCGAGGATGATCGCCGCCGCGGCCCGAACGGAGAGGTGATTATACGCTCCGTCGGGATCGTTTTTTAACCCGTACACCGGGGCTAGGATCCGGTGCACCTCGGGGTAGAAAACGTCCGAAATCCCCCAACCGGTTCCGAAGACGATCAAACTCGGCTTCGTACGATCGGGGTTCTCGAGCTCACGCCGATAATCAGCGTAAGGGACCGCATTCGGAAGCGGACTCGCATCAGTCAATACCACTTCGGGATACTCACCATGCTTCGAGAAAATCTCTGCTTTTACCGCTTCGAAATTCTCCGCGAGCGTGACCCGCGCGAGGGCTTCGAAACGATCCGGATGCCATTCGCGACTTTGATCCCGTTGCCAGTGACTCAAAATCCGTCCGACCACCCGGTGCTGCTCCTTCACAGGGGTCACGATGAAATATCGCTTCACCCCGTAAGTCCGGCACGAACGCGAGATATCATGGATATCGAGATTCGTAACCGCCGTCGCTACCTCCTCCCCCACGCGATTCCGCATGGGATAGTGCAAGAGGGCGACATAGACCGGTGCATTCACAGAAGCTCAGGGTTTAGCAAAGCCCGGCGCCAAACTCAAGCGAGGCGTCGGAGTTCGAGCGGAGCAACAAAAAAAGTGACGCGTCGCTTCAATTCCTCGGCCTTGCCCATTTTCGGGGTGGGGCTCCTCGTAGAGTTTTGTGCGCTTCGGTTCAGAGGAGCGACCTAAAAATACGCGAAGAAATCGAACTTTTCGGGATTCCTCCCGAATGCCGGACCGAAAAGCTGCGCACAATTCTCTACGGCGGGGTGGGGACTAAAAAACGCCGGCTGAAACTAATCCTTGAGCAACGACTCGACGCCCCGGATATGGGTCCCGACCAGGGCGGCGGCCTGGCGGGCGCGCTTCATCTTCGGCGACTCCCCGCCTTCGGTCGTCCATTTCGAATCAGTCTTCGCCTCGGTCGCCTTTGGCGGGAGGCCGCGGGCGACGCGCTTCGAATACTTCTCGAGGGCCGCGAGATACCCACGCAGTACCCTTTCGCGGTCGGCCTGGTATTCCTTTTCGGGATACTTCTTCACCCAGTCGTCGAGAAGCGCCGTGTTTTCCTCGCCATCACTCGCGTATTCGCCGCAATCCTCGAGCGCGGCGAAGCAGGGATGAGCGATCATTTCCCGCACCCGCGCGGTGTCCATGACGAAAAGCTTTCGCCGGCCGACCTTCGTCCATCGATGCGGTACGAGCCGCTTCGCATTCGAGACCACGCGGAATCCGCCGCCCGCGTCCTCGAAGCGGTCGAAATACTCGCGATTCTCGACGTAGTACCGAATAACCGGACGCTCGGATTTGGCGAGGTCGAGCTCGAGTTCCTGGATCCGATCCGGCGCGAACGCGTCGAGACCGCCGGGCTTCTGATCCTTGTCCTTGAAGAAAATCGCGTTGATCTCGCGCTGGATCGGGGGCGCCATCCGCTCGTCCTCTTCGGTCTTTTCGACGGCCTTTTGGGCGAGCGCTTCGAGTTTCGAGTCGCTCCTTTCGCCACCGGCGGAAGGAGCCGAAGGTGGCCGGCTCGAAGTCGGAGCGTGCGAACACGCGGAAAACACGGCGACTACCGCGAGCGCGACCGCGCCTAAGATCCGCGCCCTATTCCCCATGGGAACCGCCTCCCCGCGCGAGCCAGTCGCGGTAAAGGTCCGGCCGTTTTCGCTTCGTCCGCTCGATCGATTGGGACCGTCGCCATTTCTCGATCGCGGCGTGATTTCCACTCGTCAAAACCTCGGGCACCTTCGCGCCGAGAAACTCCGCCGGACGGGTATATTGAGGATATTTAAGCAGCCCACCTTCGAGGCTGTCCTTCGAAACGGAACCTTCTTTTCCGACCACGCCGGGAACCCAGCGCGCGACCGCGTCCGCGACGACCATCGCCGGAAGCTCTCCGCCGGTGAGGACGTAGTCGCCGATCGAAAGTTCCTCGTCCACGCAGAGGTCGATGAAGCGTTCGTCGACGCCTTCGTAATGGCCGCAAACGAAAACGAGTTCCGCGTACTTCGCGAGATCCTTCGCTCTCGCCGCGTCGAAGCGGGGTCCCTGGGGCGAAAGGAGAATGGTACGGACGCCCGCCTTGCGTTCGGCGCTCGCGTCCTCGGGAAGGACGGCGCGCCACGCGGCGTGCAGAATATCGGCTTTGATCAGCATGCCCTCGCCCCCGCCGTACGGCGTTTCGTCCGCCGTGCGGTGCTTATCCGTCGCGTGGGTTCGGATGTCGTGGACCCGAAAATCGATGAGTCCTTTTTCGGACGCTTTACCGAGCAAAGACG
>JAYVXM010000069.1:0-2498 GCA_043785205.1 Bdellovibrionales bacterium | reverse complement strand
AGAGCGTAAACCGCATTTTCGGATTCGACGTCGTTCATCTCGTTTAGGCCCGGGATCGGGTTTTCCGAAATCCGAGGGCGCTTTTTAAAACCGGCGTGACCGAAGTCGGAAAGAACCCAACACGTTGCCCCGTCGGCGGACTTCCGGGGATCTGCCCTGCCGCAGCGCTTCGCCGCTAGCGGCGAAGCATCGCGTAAAATCCCGCGATTTTAAGAAACCCATTCGTTCCGAATGAAGCGGCCGAGATAGCCCACTTGGAGGGCGAAGAGCCACGCGAGGACGACGGTGAGCGCGCCGACGGCGGTCCATTTGAGAATCGGTCGCTCGCGCACGAACCGCGGCGTCCATTCGTCGCGCCACGCGATTGTGAGGAGATACGCCGTCGGCATCGGATAACGGAGTCCGTTTCCCCACGCGTCCCAGGGTCCGACGTCGCCGCAGACGACGATGAAAAAATGCGCGATCGCTGCACCGACGAGGCAACACCGAAGGAGAAGCGATCGATCGCCGGCCTGGAGCGCGCGGCGACCGGTCAGGAAGGCACGCGGGCCCGTGTAAACACAAATCCCGAAGATTAGGGTGATCAGCATCCAGGAAAGGCTCCGCGACTGCTTTTGGAGATAGTCATACTCGAGCGACGGGCCGAACGGATGATTCACGAGGAGCGCGAGCGCCTTCGCGGGTGAAAATTCCTTATACCACCCGAGAGCGAGCTGCCAGAAATAGAGATTCCAAACGCCGAATCGATACGCACAAAACGCGAAGAACGCCGCCGTTCCGACCACCGCCCCGCCGAGGTAGGTCGCGGTTCGCGGAAGAAACGAGTCGGTAAGAAGCGCCGAGAACCTCCGGCCCCGTAAGGCGAAGAGTCCCGCCCCGAGAAAGAGAAACGAAGGGATCACGAAACCGGTCAGCCGAGTGCCGCCGAGCGCGAGTCCGGCCACTCCGAGGGCTACCGTCCCGACTCGTCCGGGTTTCTTCGTCCCGTCGAGGAGAAGCGCGGCGCCGCCGAGCATCGCGGAAAGGTAGAGCGCTTCGCTATACGAAACGAAGAGATAGAAGGTCGCCGGATACGCGAACAGGATCGCGTACCGGGCCGCCTTCGATATGCGGGTCTCCTCGCGCAGGAGCCGCGCGAGCGCGACCGAGACCCCGGTCGCGCAGAGGATCGAGGCGAGGGGGAGCGCATCCATAAACGGAATCGAAAAAATCGCGGCGACCGTCCGGCCGAGAAGCGGATACGCCGGAAAGAACGCCACGTTCGAGTGCTCGGAATCCTGGAAGAGCGGGGGGATCGGCGAAAGGTAGCCCTGGCGCGCGATCGACTCGTACCATCCGCAGTCCCACTTACAGAGGAGCGAAAGGCGCGGAAACTCGCCAGTGAACGAGTAAGCCATTTTCGCGGAAATCCAAACGAAGAGTGCCAGGAAAAATCCGAATGGGGCGAGGATACGGAGGGCCGTCGATCGAGCGATCACCCGATCATCATGAAGGAGTATCGCGGGCTCGGCCAGAAGGAATGGCGGGCGACTTTCGTGGGTGGCGCCGGGGTCGGAGGGGTGGGGGCGGGCGGCGCGGCGACGGTGAAGAGGTGGGCCGCCGACGATCCGAGACGGCGCATCGCCTGGTCCAGGAAGTCGGCGTAGTCGGCGATCCGCGCGGCTGCGTTCGCCCCGGTGCAGTCGCCCATGCCGGAATTGTGGACGCCCGCTAATTTATAACCCTCGAGAGGAGTCCGGATGAGGAGCGGTCCGCCGGAATCGCCGTAGCATCCGAGGCCGCTTCCGTATTCGGTCGTGATGACAGCGTAGTCCGGCCCGCTGTCGGTGAGGGTAACCGACGCGCTCTTCAGGCGGCCCGACGTAGCGTCGGCAGCCGCGCTCTCCCGGCCATAGCCGGCCAGAGTAAGGGTGTTCCCGTACTGGGCGATTTCGGAGGCACGGGCGAGCGGGATCGGCTTGAATTCCGCGGGCGCGTTTTGCGAAAGGCGGATCAGGGCGACGTCATGATTTTTAGGCGAAGTCGGTCCGTAGTCTTCGGTCGTGTGCCGACTGTCGAGACCGATGTAGCCGCGATCGAGAATAACCTTATCCGCGGTGATCGTCGTGGTCCCGGCCGCTTCGAGCGTCGCGGCGTCGAAGCGGTCGAAACCGACTTTCACGGAATCGGCGTACGGAATGATCTTCTGGGTCGTTTCATCGACCACGCAGTGAGCGGCGGTCAGGACGATGTTTGGCTCGATCAGCGTGCCGGTGCATTTTCCGTCGGGGAGAAAGATCCGGACGGTGAACTTCGCGAGTGGGTCGCCGGCCTGGACGACCACGCCGTCGACGATCTCCTCGTGCCCGAAGGACAGCGCGGCGAACGTGAGGGAGATGAGAAGGAAAGAAAGGCTCGGGTTGAATCGTGTCGTATGCATGCTTATGCCCCCCGGCGGTAAGACGACTGACGCATAGTGTCATAACTGGTTTTCTTAAGATTGGCAAATCGGCAGCGAC
>JAYVXM010000068.1:0-2500 GCA_043785205.1 Bdellovibrionales bacterium | reverse complement strand
GCGGGCCCGCGCAAGATGATCGGGACCGAGCTCGGTCGAATTTTCGGCCGGATAAAGGAGGAGAGGCATCACGCGCGGATCCGCCGCCAAATCGAGCGCGTCCACCGGTCGTTCCCGACGTCCCCGGACGCGGATCTCGCAATCGGTGAGCGCGAGCTCGGCGAGCCGCGCGGTGTTCGTCGTGAGCGAAAGTTCGCGAAAATGCATGAAGATGATCACGCGCGTTTCCGTCGTCATTTTCGGCGACAGCTCGCAAATGCAGAGCGGTCCGTAAATCTGGCAACGAACGCAGCGATCGGGAGAGTGACTACGGGTCATTAAAAATCCAGTGCCGCCTCGAGGTAAAGACTTCGGTAGTCGCGAAGGGCGCCGAGGGTCTTATCGGGCGGCCCCCCGTAGTAGTCCATTCCGAGGGCCGCGTGAAGCGAATCCCGCAGCTTGTGGCTCACCTTCGGCCGGAGGACGAAATCGCCGCTAATGAAGTTCCCGAGCGCCCCGAAGTCGACGCTCCAGGCCTCATCCCCGCTCGTATAGGTTCCGAGCAGCGTCGCTCCGATCTCGGACTTCCGCTGATAGTTTTGGATGAGCGCGTTCGCCGCCCCGATGCCCCGCTGAATCGCCGTATCGAGCGGGCTCGCCCCGACGAACGCTCCGGGATCGCGTCGCGCGGGGTGGGTCCGGTAGGTCGCCTGGGCGATAACGCGCACGCGGGGACCGAACGCGCGCTCGATCCCGAGGACGCTGTCCCAGTGGTCGGGTTCGGTCAGCGACTGGCCGCCCCCACCGCGCGGTCCGGAGTCGTAGAAAAAATACGCCGACTCGCCCCGCAGGATGAAGGCGTCGAACGTCATCGAAAAATCGGCGCCGAGCGCGCGCTCCTTTTCGAACGCAAGGTTCACGCGACGACCGTCCCAGACGAATTGGCCGAAGTGATTCCGTCCGGAAAACGCGGAAAGGGAAAAATCGTACGCCGGCGCGAGGTAGGCGAGTTTCGCCGCCCACTCCTGACGGTCGCCGAAGAGGGACGGAGTCGCCGGATCGGTTTCGACGTCGAGGCCGGCGGGAATTTCGCCGCTCGGGATGAGCATCTTCGTTTGGGGGTAGCGCGCGCTCCAGGCGAGGGTCGCCTCGAACGGCGACGCCCCTTCGTTCGGCACGAAGCTCGCCCGGAAACCGGGCGCCCCACGGCGGCGAATCTCGTCCGAGGTCGAAAGGAGCGTAAGGTCCTTCGCGGTCAGGAAATCCGTCGGATTTACGGCGTCCGAGCGCCCCCAGGGCGTAACGATCTGGCCGATTTTTAGATCGAGACCGGCCCGCGAACGGGAAAACCAGAGTTCCTTCGCTTCCCCCCGAATGACGGTGGCTCTCCCGTTCTCGAGGGATCGGCGAAAGGCCGAACCGCGAAGCGAGGCTTTCGCCGAATAGTCTTCGCCGAATTTCGGCGCGGCGGTCCCGTACAGCGTAAATCCCGATTCGAGCGTGCCGTTTCCGTCGCCGCGGGCGTCCCGACCCGGACCGACGGACTCGTACTCGTCGAAATACGCCTTCCCGCTCACCCAGTCGGGAATTTCCGAACGGGCGGCGTAGGGGTGCATAGCGACCAAGACCGTGACTTTCACCCAAAACGGGACTCCCCCCCGAACGATGGATCTCGCCCGAACCGACCGGATCACTCCTTCCCGCCCTTCGCGAGGGATTGCTGAGTGAAAAGCGCGTCCGGAATTTTAACGTCGGTCTTCACGTCGCTGAACTGTAGGGTGGTGACGCTTCCGTCCTTTTTCGTGGTGACCGCGATTCGGCGGGTGAACCATTTCCCGGTCGGAAGTTTTTCGAGATCGGAGAGCACCGAAGTTTTCACCAGAACGTCGGAAGCGTCGTAGTCTTCGTAGGCGACGACCATGAAGTTATCCGTGCGAACCCAGGTGAGGATCCGCGAATATCCGGTCCGCTCCCGGATGGAATCCGTGGCGGGCTTAGCCTCGAGCTTGAAACACGTCGCCACTTTCCCGGGCGCGATCTCCGCGCGCGCGCTCAGCGGGCACGGTTCCTCGCCCTTAAGGACGTGGTGATAGTCGTCGACGTGCGGCGTAGTAATGTCGGAGTAGCTGAAATCCGATCCCATGAAACTTGCGCTCTGCTGGGCGCGCTCGATCCGCCGGACTTTCTGATAGGCGGGCAGATAAATCAGAATGTCGTTTTCGCCCTTATCATTTTCGAGAAAGAGGAGCGCTTCGTTCTTCACCTCGGCGGGGGTGTGAAAGCGAGTCACGGAGTCGAAATGGACCGTGTCGTTTTTCAGCTTCCGCCAGATCGTAAAGGTCTTCTCCTTCGCCGGCCCTTTCCCGGCGGCCGGTGCCGAAGTGAGGCTGGCCCTCGCCACGAAGGAGTTCACCTTCCGGGCGTCCTCGTGCTTCACCATGATCTCCCGGCCGTCTAAGGCCAGCGCAGACGCCGGCAAAAGGCCCAGGAGAGCGACGAGACGGGCGGAACGGGGAAGCGG
>JAYVXM010000067.1:0-2507 GCA_043785205.1 Bdellovibrionales bacterium | reverse complement strand
CCATCGAAATCAAATGGTCGCGGGTCATCTTTTCGCCCAAGACCCCCCATGCGAGCACTACCGCAATCAAGGGTTCGGTGGCGGTCAAGATCGACCCGTCCATCGCTTGTGCGGTTTCGAGTCCGATGAACTGAAGAATCGGGGAATACACAAACGGACCGATCCCGAGGGCGAAGAGTTCGAGCCCGGTTCGGAGGTCGGTCGGAACGAGAAAATAGTCCGCCCACGTTTTCTTGCGGCTCACGGCGATCGTTACCGCGACGACGAGGACGTACGAGAGAAATCCTCCCGCGTACCGCAACCAGGCCACCTGAAGACCGCCGTAGCTGTGCAGAAGCGTCTTCCCCATCATCGGGTTCAGCGTCCATGCGAGATTGCACAAAATCAGCAGAAAGAGGGAGGAACGCTTCATGGCCGTCGTCAGAATAGCCGTTCTTGCCGCGCGAAAAAAGGTGGGAGATGATCCGGCCATGAAATCGACCAAACCGAAGCCCGTCGCCGACTCCCAAATCATCATGACGGAGATGGTCCTGCCTTCGGACACGAATGCGCTCGGGACGATCTTCGGTGGCAAGGTCGTTTCGCTGATCGATATTGCGGCGGCCATGGCGGCGGGGAAGCATTCGCGTTCGATCGTCGTCACCGCTTCGATTGACGCGCTCCAATTCGTGAGTCCGGTTAAGCTCGGCGAATACGTACACATCAAGGCGTCGGTGAACTACGCCGGCCGCACTTCGATGGAGGTCGGCGTTCGCGTCGACAAGGAAAATCCCCTCACCGGCGAAATGAAACATACGGCGACCGCGTACCTCACCTTCGTCGCGCTCGACTCGGACGGTAAGCCGAGAATCGTTCCCGGCGTCCTGCCCGAAACCGAGGCCGAACGGCGGCGATTCGACGCCGCGAAAATCCGGCGCCTCGCCCGAATTCGGCTCATCGAAGAGCTGAAGAACCAAAAACCGTCGGATCCCACGCCGACCTAGGAAAGCGGCGTCGTGAATTTCTGAAGTAGCTTTCGGTCCATCGGATCGAGAGTGATGAACTCGAGTCCGGCGATCTTCTTTACGGGGTCAAACCATTTGACGACGGCGCTGACCCGGAAGGCGGAAATGGCGCTCATCTTCGACGCGCGGATTTCGAGATCGAGACGGGTCCCGGTGATGTAATCCACCGCACGTCCGTATTGGAGCAATTGAAAACCTTCGGGCGATACGTCGCCGCAAATTCCGATCATCTCGGGTTGGGCACTCGTCCGAAGTTGGAAAACCGCGGCTACGAGCGATTTTCGAGAGGAACGGCGCTTTTGGGAGCCGCGCTCGATCACGAGCGAGAGATCCGGATGCAGGTCGGGCCCGCTGGCCTTTCCGACGTACTTCGAAAGTTCCGGAATTTCGGCAAAGGGTTTCCAGCGCTTCATCTTCGGATTCCACCCGTATACGGCGACGGGGATTGTCGATATTTTCGAGACCTGGTCGATTTGGGCCAGCTCGACCGGACCGACTTCTTTGCCGTCGAGTAAAAGATACCAGTAGCGAGGGCTCGACCAATCCGCGCGCGGCACTCGCGAAGCCGCGGCGGCCAAATGCTCCGCCCATCCGCCGCTCACTCGGGCCGCGTTCGGCGCGGTTTTCGGCGCCGCGGTCGCTCGCTCCGAGTATTTTTTCAACCGCGTGGCGTCGGGAAGGGCGGGAAGATTTTCCTTCAGGATTTCGAGCTCGAAAAGGCGCTTCCAAACTCCGACCGCGCCGTCATCGACGTAGGCGATGTCCGTCCAGGTCAGCGTACCCGCTTCGAGGGCCGTGTGAAGCGCGTCGGCCGTGAGCGGGCCACCGAATCCGAAATCTTTCAGACGGACGACGTACCACTGGGTTTGTTCGTTCGGATTCGGAGCGGAAGGAAGGCGAGCGGGAAGTCTGTCCATTTCACCCCTTATCGGACCAATCGCCCGAAGAGGTAAATCCAGTCCGGACCGTCAATTCCCCGACGTTAATCGGCCAGTTCCCCGATCTCGGAATCGCGGGTGGGCCCGTGATAACGAGAGTATTCCTCGATGAACGAGATCGGGGACTCGCCCGGCGCATAGCGGATGCGGTCCACGAAGAGCGTCCCCGCGAGGTGATCGAGCTCGTGCTGGAATACCGTAGCGAGGAACCCTTCCGCGACGACCGACCTCGGTTTCGCCTCGCGATCGAGGTAGTCCACCCGAATCTTCCGTGGTCGGTAGACGAGTCCCCGGATTTCGGGCACCGAAAGGCATCCTTCCCAGAATCCCTGCTCGGTCGCGTCGAGGACGGTCACCTTCGGATTGATGAAAACCGAAAGGGGCATCGCCCGCAAACCGCCGGATTCGTCCGGGTCGGCCTCGGCGGTTTGCTCCGAATATCGCGGATGATCGTCGGCGTAGTCGATGATCGCGATCGCGAGCGATTCGTGGATCTGGGGAGCGGCGAGGCCGATTCCGCCGTACTCCTCCATGCTATCGACCATGTCCTCGAGCAAGGCCTCGA
>JAYVXM010000066.1:0-2511 GCA_043785205.1 Bdellovibrionales bacterium | reverse complement strand
CGAACTCAGAAGTTAAGCCTGCCAGCGGCGAAAATAGTACCGAAGAAGTTCGGCGCTAACATAGCACGATGCCCCCATTTTTTTACTCCCGGCGCGCCCGATCGTTAGCCCGGAATTTAAAGACGGATCACCGCTCGAGAATATCGCGCTGATCCGTACTAAAAAGCCCGAAGGAGAAATCCTTCGGGCTTTTTCTATTTGCGCGCTTCCGATAGTTTGGCGCCATGAAGACCGATTGGCTCGAAGGATTGCGTGAAATGGCCGGAAACTACGCCGGACGGGGAAAAAACCATGAAGGAGAACATTTCTCCGCGACGTTCGGCCTGGAGGTCTGCGAAAGCGGAAAAGGAGCGGCTCTTACCTACCGCGCGCTCGTCGACGAAGCAGTCGTGCACGACGAGAAATCATTGGTCGGTCGAGATGAAGAAGGCCGGCTTTCGCTTTTTTCGCTCACGAGCAATACACCCGTGAGACTTCGGCGATCGGTCGAGTTCGGAAATGAAGCGGGTTTGATTTTTCGAACAGGCGCGATAAGAACAATTAAACTCAAGGAGAGACTATGGGACGCGGACGTAAGAATAAGACGAAGAAAATGAAGCAGCGTAAGGGCCAAGCTAAGAAAAAGTCGAAGCTGAAGGCGAAGAAGACCGGCAAAAAGAAGGTCTAATTTAACATCCGCGTGTAGGGGCTTCGGTTTCAAACGCGGATTTTAAATGTCCTATTACCTGACTTTCGCAGTCGGGCATATCCGGACGATTACCGCCGAAACGCTCCCCCTCACTAACTCCGTTTCATAGAGGGACACCGTCGATTCTTACATTTCCCCCGTTTACCGTCAGGCGTTTGTCGCTCGACGAAGTTCTCCCCACGAAAGTGGACGGCGGGGTTTTCTTTTTTAATGAGAATCTGGAATCATATAAGCTGGATCCGCGTCGGACCTTTGGGATCGGAGTGTCCCTGACCGACGAAACCTCTAGAGGAATGTTATGTCGTTTTCATGGATGAAGCCTACGACCTCCTTCGCATCGCGCGCGCTCATCGGGATTGTCACCCTGAGCGTTTCCTTTAGCGCATTCGCGGAACGAATTTACGACGACGGCACGGACACGAAGAAGACGCGACTCTCCTACGCGCAAGAGCTGAGCGAGGTGAAGGAAGATATCATCACCAAGCAAGACGATATCGATTCGAAAAAAGATCAGCTCAAGACGGCGGAGGCCGACTTAGAGAATTTGAAAAAATATAATAACTACGAAGAATCTGATGCGGTCACCACTCGTTACGGCGAAGCGAACTGCGAATGTTCTCCGAAGACCCAGTGTACGGCGGCGGCGCTGATCGCGATCGGCGCCATCACGGAAGATCAAACGACGACTTACCATTTCAACAACGCGGGCAAGGACTGTAGCGACACGAAGACGAATACTTCGGGAAATGCGAATCAACCGAACCCGACCGCCAGCGGCAGTCCGCGTCCGGGCCTTACCTATAATAACGACAACACCTATAAGCCCAACGAAAACGACAAGGGTAATGGCGGACCGAAAAGCGGCAAGAACGGATGCTCCGAATACCAAGAGCTGACGAACGTGAACAAGGCCGATGTGTGTCTCGCGGTTTACAACTATTCGAAGGGCAGCGATCGCAGTACCGGTTCCAGCGTGAACCGTCTTTGCGTGGAAGCGGCCCGGAAGTGCGGAAAAGTAAAGCTCGCGATCGATACGGATAAGCTTCCGAAGACGATCGAAGACCTGAAGGCGGATATTCTGAAGCTCGAGAAAGAGAAAAAGAAGTTGATCGCGCGCCGGAAGGCGATCGATACGGCTTGTCCGGATTGCGCGGCGATTTCCGACGCGGCCGACGGCACTCGTCCGACGCTCGGAGATTATATTGTCGGCGGACTCCAGGCGGTCAGTCCGATGGTGATCGCCGGCATCCAAGCCGGTTCGTATAATCGTTACTTAAAGACGAACCTGAGCGCTTATAACGGCTATCTCAGTAATTCCCTCCAAAACTGCCAAGCCTACATCAGTCAGGGAACGACGCTCGGGATTCCATCGAGTCCTTGCGCGGCCTCGATGTGGTCCGGCGGGATCGCCCAAGCTCCGGGCGGCGGCGGTTACGGCATCTACGGCGCGATCGGCATGGGCGGCGGCGTGGGTGGCATGTACGGATACCCAGGCGGCTATGCGGCCGGATACGGGTCCTATAGTTACGGCCAGATCGGCGGCCAAATGGGCGGCGTGATCGGCGGAGCCATCGGCGCCATGTACGGCGGCGGTTACGGCCAAATGGGCGGCGGCTATGGCCAAATCGGTGGCGGCTATGGCCAAATCGGTGGCGGTTACGGCCAAATCGGCGGTGGCATCGGCATGTATGGCGGCGGGATCGGAATGTACGGCGGTGGTTACGGTCAAATCGGCGGCGGCTATGGTCAAATCGGCGGCGGCTATGGCCAAATCGGTGGTGGCATCGGCATGTATGGCGGTGGCTATGGTCAAATCGGCGGCG
>JAYVXM010000065.1:0-2515 GCA_043785205.1 Bdellovibrionales bacterium | reverse complement strand
TGATCTTCGACTTGTACTCGACCGCGCGGTAGCGAACATCGATCTCGAGCATGAGCTTGAGCTCGTGAAAGACCTTATCGAGCTCGGGCGAATCCCACGTCTCGTCGGGGCTGTCGACGATGTAGAGATTCGAGATGATGTCCTGCTTGGCCGAAAGGCACATGCCGACGAACTTGAGCAGGTCTTCCTTCGAGTCGACGAACTTCCCCTCGATCTCGAGCCGCTTCGTGTAGACCGACGCTTGTTCGAGGAGGTTCTCGATGAGGATGTCGTAGTAATCGAGCGCGGTACTTTCCGCGACGAGCATGCAGATGATCTTGATCTTCGTGAACGTGATTTTTCCGGTCGCGATGCGGTCGAAGAAAACCTGGTTCGTCGACGCTTCGAGCTCCTGCCGGGTCTCGACGAGGAAGACGTCGTTCGTATCGCCGAGCCGAGCCGCCGTCTTCGTCTCGCGGATCTGCTGCCGAAGGATCGCGAGGTAGCTTTCCTGGACGACATCCGGGACGTTGAAAAAAACGATCGAGCCGTAATTATAAATGAACGCGTACGCGTTCTCCCCGAAGTCGACCACGAGCTCGTAGTTCGAAAGGCTCCGAATCGGGTGGATCACCTTTTCCTTCAGTTCGAGGAGTTTGAGGCGCTCCGCGACGTGCGTCGCTTTCAGCCTGAAGGATTGGAAATCGTTTTTCGTGGTCGGATTGGGTTCTAAAGTCATATCGATCGGCACTCCCGCGACAAAGCCCGGCTTTAGCCGGCTCTACGGCAGAGGACGGTTAATGCTGCCGAATCTCCTTCACTCCCGGAGTCGACCAAAGCGCGAGATTGAACTTCTTCTGGTCCGCGCGGTGGCCGGTAAAACGGATCGTCATCATCCCGAGGCCGTTCCCGCGCTCTTCGATGTCGAAGCTCTCGAGGACGAGATCGTTCTCCGCGAGGAGCGTATTGATCGCCGTGCGGGATTCGCCGTCGGGGTCGTTTACGACGATCTCCGTATGGAAGGTCAGCGAGCGTCCGAGGACGCGGTCTTCGAACCACGAGACGCAAACGAGGATAAGGATCACCATCGCCGCGAGGAAGAGCGAAACGTTATGGTAGCCGAGTCCGATCGTCACGCCGAGCGCGGAAACGACCCAGATCGTGGCCGCGGTCGTGAGACCGACGACGGTTCCGCGAGCTTGAATGATCACGCCCCCGCCGAGAAAACCGATCCCGGAGACGATCTGCGCGGCGACTCGGCCCGGGTCACCGTAGTGACCACTTTCGCCGTTCGAATTGGAGATCAGCACCGACACGGCCGTGAAGATGGCGGAGCCGAGGCAGATGAGGATGTTCGTCTTGAGCCCCGCGGGTTTGTTCTTCAATTCCCGCTCGAGGCCGACGATTCCCCCGCACGCGATCGCGAGGAGCGCCTTCACGCCGAAATAGATAATGAGATGGGTATTCGTCCAGTCCTGGGGCGAGAGGGGAAAATTAGGGTTCATCTCCCTTCAGGTTAACCCGAACTGGCGCTAAATGCGGCGCATTAACGGAGGCGCCGCGGGTAGAAGTAGAGCCCGGGCATCGCGTGATCTTCGACCTCGGCATTCAGATCGCCCGATCCGGTTTGCCCACCCGCGAAGCGTCATCCCCCGAAATCTCGTGGCCTAGACGGCGCCGCCGTGGCGCACGTCTTTGCCGGTCCCGATGAAAATCACGTCCTCGGCGATATTCGTCGCGTGATCCCCGACCCGCTCGAGATTCCGGGCGATCAGGATGAGGCTCAAGGCCTGCTCGATCTTTTTCGGATCTGAAATCATGTAGGTCATGAGCTCGCGGAAGATCTGGTTCTTGAGGTTATCGACCTCGTCGTCTTTTTGGAGCACGTCTTCGGCGAGCTTGAGGTCCGTCCGGACGAACGCGTCGAGTGCTTCGCGCGCCATCGCGCGGGAGAGTTCGGCCATACGGGGAATATCGACGAGCGGTTTGATCGGAGGGGCGCGCAGGTATTCGCCCGCGTTCAGCGCGATGTTCACCGCCTGGTCGCCCATCCGCTCGAGGTCGGTGTTGATCTTCACGACCGCGAGGATCGTCCGCAGATCGCGCGCCATCGGGGACTGGGTCGCGAGAAGATTCAGGCAATCCTCGTCGACCTCTTTATGGAGCTGGTTGATCGTCTTTTCGACTTCGTGGACACGGACGAAACGTTCGCTCTTACCGTCGACGAGTCCCGACGTCGCCTCCTCGATCGCCTTTTCGACGTAACCGCCCATGAGGAGGAGCTTGTCCTTCAGTCGCGCGAGTCCCGAGTCGATCGATCTATCCATACCCCTATCCTATCCGAATTTTTCAGCCGAATCGACCCGTGATGTATTGCTCGGTCCGCCGGTCCTGCGGGTTCGTGAAAATCGCGGTCGAGCGATCGAATTCGACCATTTCCCCGAGAAGAAAGAACCCCGTATGGTCGGAGCAGCGAGCAGCCTGCTGCATGGAATGGGTGACGATGGCTATGGTGTAATCGCCCCTCAATTCGTCG
>JAYVXM010000064.1:0-2517 GCA_043785205.1 Bdellovibrionales bacterium | reverse complement strand
GCGCCCTTCCGAAAAGGCGTCGAACGGATCCTCGCCGAGAACCCGGTGCCCGTCGTGCCGCTCGCGATCGACGGAATGTGGGGAAGCTTCTTCAGCCGTCGTCACGGACCCGCGATGTCGAAGCCGTTTCGGCGATTCTGGTCGCGCATCACTCTGACAATCGCGCCGCCGGTCGCGCCTGCGGACGCAAGTGCCGAGCATCTCCAGGCGATCGTCGCGAAGCTTCTCGGCGTGACTTAACTCGACGGAATGATGACTTCGGTCACTTCGGAAGTGACCGCTTGCGAATTTTCTTCCGCCTTGCGGGCTTCCGCGATCTCGACTTCGCACGTAAGCACGAAGATCAACGTCCGGAGAATCTCGCAGTAGAGGTGTTCCTGCTCGAGCTTCGAACGCACCTCGGCCCATCGTTTTCCGTTCAGGTCGACGTAGACCTTTCCCGAATGAGCGTTGAAGTAGACCCGGTAGGCGTCGCTTCGCGGAGCGGACCAGCTGACGAATTCCTTGGCGCGGGGGCTCTGGTAGTAACCGGCCGGATCGCTGAAGATCTTGAACGAACACCGGGCGACACACGAACTGAGCGCGTCGACGGTCGGTATTTCGAGGATAGGCGCTCCGAAGCCGATCAGCGACTCGTCGAGCGGCGCCGTGAGCGAAGGCGCGAGTTTCGGGTAAAGGTTTTCAAGCCGACCGAGGAGATCGCCCGGTAGGCCATCTAGGTTCGAATTGGGGGGCTCGATCCCATCCACGCGGTTCACCCTCGAGTTTAAAGCTGTCCTTTTCATTCTCGGATTCATGGCGACTGGAGTCAATGCCGGCCTAAAATATCCCAGTTTAGTCTTAACTATTCGGAAACCCTTCGCTTTTATCGGTCTGAAGACCGGAAATCCAGGAATTCCGCGGCCGGAATCGCATGCAAAGCGACGAGAGGACGCGGATCTCCTAACCCTTCATTTAGGCGGGCGAGGAGCTTTTTCGCGGCCCAATAGTACTGGGTTCGTGACGGACTGCCCGGACCTGCACGCGACTCGCCGTAGAACGACCAGACGTCCCCGTCGTCGGAGAGGCAGGCGAGCAGCGCGGCCTCGATCGTCGCCTCGTTTCGCACGCACCATTCCCATTCCGACATTTCGTAGAAGTGGTGAACGCGCGACGGGATGTCGGGAAAGACCGCCTGGGAAAAAAGCGTGGCGAGGCCTTCGCTGACCAGATGCTCTTGGGCGGTCGTCGCGTCGAGGTACTCTTTTCGCGTGATGCGGACGAGCGGTTTGCCGAGGTGGCGCCAGACCGCCGGCGAATGATCGCGAAAAACATGGGAAAGTTCGTGGGCGGTCAACGCCTTCAGGTAGTCGACGTCGGCGTCGGGAAAATCGATTCCGAGCATCACCCGGTGCTCGCCGAGCTCGTAACGGGCGAAGCCGTCGAAGTCGCCGAAACTCGGCATAAGAATAAAGACCCCGGGTAGCTCGCGGCCGAAGATCCCTTCCACCCGCCCGACGACGTCCGACGCGACGGCGAGGAATCCCTCGGCCACGGCGCGTTTCCGCAGGCCGTCCGCCGAGGCGAACCAAGCGTCGATCGACGCTTGGTCGAGCTCCCAGTTTCGAGCGATCGCGAGGATCGGCCGGAGCTCCTCCGTGGTTTCGAAAACTTCGTAGCCGCGGTAGCCGCGACCGACACTGGCCCGAAGCGGGGTATAGAGGTCGAGAATCTGCATGGTTTTAAGAACTTACCGAAATCCGGCGGGAATGGGAATCCGGGCGCTCTATACTTGACTTGAATAGTCGATTAAGGATATATCCCGCCTATGAAAACCATTCTCGCCGCCGTCCTTCTCTCCGCTACCCTTCTCACGTCCGCGCACGCGGATCCCGTCGCCGCTGCGACATGCGTGAAAAAAGGGTCGCCGACCTTCCTGATCGTCGGCATCTCGACCGGATTCTTCGCCCCGTCCCAGCAGAAGATCCTCGACTATGACACCACCGTCGGCGAGTTCGGCCCGAACGGAACCGTGAAGACGTCGAAGAAGTATGAGCAAGAATCGAACATGAAGATCTTCAACGACGCGAGCCAGGCTTCGCAGTGGGTCCACTCGAACACCGTGGTGATCCCGCTCATCGACGAAGCGGACCATAACCGAGTGACCGCCGTCGTCCTCGTCGACCTCGCCCACCGGAAGGCGACGCTCGTCGACGCCGACTACGAGAAGCTCGAAGTCCTCGACTGCCAGGAAAACTGATTCGCGACCCGCACGGAGCGCGCCGGGTTAGCGGCGCTTCGACGCCTTAGCGAGCATTTCTGTCTTCCGAACGGCGCCGACGCCGTAATATTTATACGGGCTATACACGAGCGGATTCGAATGGAAGTTCTGAATCCAGCCCTGCGAGAGTTTGTGATCCCCGAGGTAGTACCCGAAAATCCACGGGCACTCGTCCTGAAGCGTAAGCTCGATCTCGCGCGCGATCTTCGCCCGCGCGGGGCCGATCGGCATCGTCGCGAGTTTCGAGTACGCGGCGT
>JAYVXM010000063.1:0-2534 GCA_043785205.1 Bdellovibrionales bacterium | reverse complement strand
ACGGCGTTCGCGAGGAGGTTGACGACCGCCGTCTCGAGGAGCTTTTCGTCGCCGCGTATTCCTACCGTCGTCGGGGTGTCGGCGAGAAGGATCGGATGGCCTTTGAAGGTGGACGCGGCGGCGGAAACGCAACTGTGAAGGAAGTCGTTCAGATCGATCACCTCGTGTTTGATCTGCAGGATGCCGGAACTTACCCGTGACATGTCGAGGAGGTTCGTCACCGTCTGATTCAGTCGCTCGGCGGACTCGCGAAGTTCCTTCACCACCGCGCGCTCGGAGGGCGCGAGCGCGCCTTCGACGTGATCGAGGTTCCCGAGCATGCTCGTGAGGGGAGTCCGGAGCTCGTGGGAGACGGAATTCAGGAGGGTCTGGTGAAGTTTTTCTGAAGCTTCGAGGAGGCGGTTGCGTTCCGAAAGTTCGCGGTGTTTTTCCCGTTCGATCGCCGCGCCGAGGGTCGGGCAGAGTCGTCGGAGAAGCTTTTCCGCCGCCGCGTCGGCGGCCGGGGACCGGAGGGCGAGCACGCCCGCGCAGGCGGTCGTTCCGGGTAACGGGAAGTAGGTATTCGCCAAGCTTGGAAACGTCGGCGTTCCGCGGCCCGCGCGGCGTTCGTTCCGGAAAACCCATTTCGCCTCCTCACCTTCGGCCGCGAGGTCGTTTTCCGTCAGGACGCTCGCGTCGATGGCGAGGTGTTCCCGAATGAAAAGCGTTCCGCCGGCGACGACTTGATCGACGGACGTCGCGGAGGCGAGTGCCCGTTCCATCTCGTAGAGAAGGTGGGTGTAACGCTCGCGTTTCTTGAGGAGTTCTTCCTGGAGCTTGATCCGGTTTCCGAGAATTCCGGTGACGAGAGCGACCGCGAAATAGGCGAGATTCATCCCGACGTCTTCGGAAGTTCGGATCGTGAAATGAAACTGGGGCGGGATGAAGAAGTAGTCCCATCCGAGCGCGCTGAGCGCCGCGAACAAAAGCGTCGGTCCGAGCCCGCACCAAACCGCGATCGGAAGCACACCGACGAGAAAAACGAATCCGGCCGACTGGTAGCCGACGTAAGGGAGAACGAGAAAATTCACGCCGCCGATCAATGCGACGGAACCGACCGCGAACGCATAGGATTTCCAGGAAACGATTGCGCGATCTTGCTCCATGCACGGACCTTACGTCACCGCGCGAGGATGCGCGATCCCGTATAAAGACGGTATAAAATTCCGAGCGCGTTAATCCACTATTGAGGGCCCGATTTCGAAAGCCCATAATCGGGGAAAGCTTTGGAAGTGGAGAACGGCGAGATGGGTTTCGAACGCGTTAAACGGCTGGTTTTAGGGGATCCGCTCACGACCGAAATGGCTCACCTCGAGCGCATTCCGAAATGGAAGGCGCTCGCCGTGCTTTCATCGGACGCGCTCTCCTCGGTCGCCTACGCGACGGAGGAAATTCTCATTCCGCTCTCGCTCTTCGCGATGACGGCCGTCGCGTGGTCGATGCCGATCGCGATGGCGATCGGGGCGCTTCTCTTCATCATTACCGTCTCCTATCGGCAGACGATCGACGCGTACCCGGGTGGCGGGGGCGCGTACACCGTCGCGAAGGAGAATCTCGGAACGAACGCCGGTCTCGTCGCCGGCGCGTCGTTACTCATCGACTATACCCTCACCGTTTCGGTTTCGGTCGCGGCCGGCGTCGAGAACGTCGTATCGGCTTTCCCTTCCCTCGGCCCGCACAAGATCGCGGCGGGAGTCCTCGTTATCCTCGTCGTGATGTTCCTGAATCTTCGCGGGATCAAGGAGTCGTCGAATATCTTCGCGCTTCCGACCTACATCTTCATCGGTTCGTTCCTCGTGATGATCGCGATGGGCGCCTGGCGATTCCTCTCCGGCGAGGCGATTCCCGTCGCCCCCGTCGTGCACGAAGCCTATCCGGCCGTTCCCCTCTTCCTCCTCTTGCGGGCCTTCTCGTCAGGATGTTCCGCGCTGACGGGGGTCGAGGCGATTTCGAACGGAATCCCGGTCTTCCAGGAGCCGTCCCAGCGGAACGCGAAAACGACGATGGTTTGGATGTCCGTCATCCTCGGTGGATTCTTCCTCGCGATCACCCTGCTTGCCCACCTTTACGGGATCGTTCCGGGAGAAGGGGAAACCGCGGTCTCCCTGCTCGCGCGGAAGATCTTCGGGGAAAGTTCGTTCTATTATCTGATCCCGTCCTCGACCGCGCTGATTCTCTTTTTGGCCGCGAACACGAGTTACGCGGACTTTCCCCGACTCGCGTCGCTGCTCGCGAAGGACCGGTTCCTCCCGCGCCAACTCGCGAGCCTCGGCGATCGTCTCGTTTTCTCGAACGGGATCGTCGGCCTTTCGCTGGGTGCGATCTTTCTCATCATCCTTTTCGGCGGGACCACCCACCATCTTATCCCGCTCTACGCGGTCGGCGTTTTTCTTTCCTTCACCCTTTCCCAGGCGGGAATGGTCGTCCATCACTGGAAGGAACGGAAACCAGGGTGGATGAAGTCCGCCGTCATCAGCGCGGTCGGCGGATTCAGC
>JAYVXM010000062.1:0-8415 GCA_043785205.1 Bdellovibrionales bacterium | reverse complement strand
TATCTTTAAGGGGTAAACAACGTTTCAACCGAGGAGAACGACCATGGCCACCTATCAAATCGACCCTTCCCACTCAAGCGCCGCCTTCACGATCAAGCATATGATGATCGCCAAAGTCCACGGCGGCTTCGAAAAACTCACTGGAAAGTTCGACTACGATCCGGCAAACGTTTCGAAGTCGAACATCGACGTCGCGATCGACGCCGCCAGCATCAATACCCGCGAAGCCCAGCGCGATACCCATCTCAGGAGCGCGGACTTCTTCGACGTCGAAAAATATCCCGCGATCACCTTTAAGTCGACGCGCTTCGAAGGGACGCCGGACGACCTGAAAATCGTGGGCGATCTCACGATCCACGGCGTGACGAAACCGGTCACCCTCGACGTCGAGCGCCCGAGCGAGGAAATGAAGGATCCCTGGGGAAACGTGAAGATCGGCGCTTCGGCGACCACGAAGATCAAACGGAAGGAATTCGGCCTCACTTGGAACGCGGCGCTCGAAGCCGGCGGACTCCTCGTCGGCGACGACGTGAACATCACGCTCGATATTCAGTTCGTAAAGCAGGCGTAAACGAGTAAGCTCGTCCGATCGAAACGCTAACCCTCGCCGAAAACCCGGCTTGCAACCCGTACTGTCGAGTTTGTCACTACAAGGACCTCGATTACCCCTCCCAGCTCGCGCGCAAGCGTCGCTGGGCGGAAAGTCAGCTCGGACGGTGGGCCGACCGACTCGCCGAGATCGTGCCCGCGCCGGAATCCGAACGCCTCGGTTATCGCGGAAAAACCTGGCTTCGCGTCCAGGCGACGGGAGGAGCGGTCTCCTTCGGGATGTTCCGCGCGATTCCCGTCGGCGAGAAGTGGGGGAAAGAATTCATCTCGTGGGACACCTGCCCGATGCACCTCCCTGGCATTCAGGCGACGCTACCCGGACTCGGCCGCGCACTCGCCGAGCACGCGCCCGCCTGGACCGAGCGGTCGCTCTTCGGAGTTTGGATCGGGACGCCCCACCTCGTCCTCGTCGCGAAGGAGCCCCCACCGACGGCGCTCCGGGACGCGAATTGGTCCGTGCTCCTCACGGAACCGCTTCGCGAAGTCGGTTTCCACCTCACAAATCAAGTCGGGAAGACCGTTTTCGGCGAAGGACCGATCGAATCGATCTACCGGAAACCGGCGCGGACGCTCACGATGGCGGGTAAAGATTCGGTCCCACCGCTCCCGATCTGCGCTTTCCGCCAGATCGCGCTTACGCTCGTCGATCGCGCGCGAGGCGAAGCCGTCGCCGAGCTCCTCGAACCGAAACCCGCGCTCGTGCTCGACCTCTACTGCGGAACCGGCGAGATCGCGCGCCGCCTTCCGCCGGAGACGGGCTGGATCGGCGTCGAGGCGTCGGCAGAAGCGGCCACTTACGCCGGGAAGATCCGCGCGGACGGACGGATCGCCCACGCCGCGTTCGTCGGTTTCGTCGAACATCGTCTTCGCGATTCGCGCGTGCGCGAGCGGATCGGCGACGACTACGCGATCTACGTGAATCCGCCCCGACCCGGGCTCGGCGACGCCGGGCGGGAACTCCTCCTCGACCTCGTCCGCGAACGGCGTCCGAAATCGATTGTCTATCTTTCCTGTAGCGCCTCGAGCCTGGCGCGGGATCTCGGGGCGCTCGAGTCGGTCGGCGCTCGGGTGGAAAGCCTTCGGCCCTTCGACTTTTTCCCCCAGACGGAGCATTTCGAAACGCTCGCCGTCTTGAAAATCTGATTTCCGATACCCCAAAAAGAGGAGGCGCCTCGTCCTAGGGGACCGCGGCGCCTCCATCCTACTTTTTAGCTTTTTACGGTCGGGTCTTTAGTCGGCACATCCCAAAGCGATTTGATCGTTCAGGATTTTTTCGACGGCCGTTCGGTCCTCCAATTTACCGATCGTGCATCCGTCCGCGATTTTAATGGCCACGTTTTCGCAATCCGATTTCGACTCGCTCCTTCCTCCGGACCAACCGGCATAAATCGGTTCGACTTCGACACTATTCAACAACTGGACGTCGATGCTTCCGGCTCCGCAGAGAAGGTTCCCGACTACCGTTCCCGGGAGTTGCCCGGTCACGACGGTCGGCAGGGAGCAATCCGCGCGGGCGGTACGAAGCGCCTGACCGAAAGCTCGGGAATACCCTTTGTAGTATCCGCGGGCGAGGTCGAGGTCCTCTCCGGTACCGGGCGTCGGCGGACGAATCACTTTAACCACGGCGAGAAGCGCGTATTCAAAAGCGGGTTGTCCGTCGCAGCCTTGCACTCCGATCGTCGACCGCTTGATCTGAAGGACCATGCGTTCGCCGTTCGAGGTTCCGAGATCGAGTCCCTGCCGATAACGATCCGTCGTCGCTGGCGGTGGCGGCGGAAGATTCACTTCCACCGGAGCGGGGGCGGGAGCTTGGGGTTTTTTCCCCATGGCTTGGGCGCCGCCGCATCCGAGATTCATGCCTAGCGTGATCGCGAGAACCAGGTGCTTGACGTTCGGGTTGAACATAATCGTCTCCTCTTTTTTCTTTGGACGCTTAGTTTAGGTAAGCGCTCAAGCTGTCCCGGATCGGCACGTCGGCGGGCACGTAACAGTCGAGGCGGACGTTATTGTCGAACGTGGTGCTGAAATCACCTTCGGTGTACGCTTGGCAACCGGGGTAATCGTAAGCGGCCGTCATGAGGTACTCGGATTTACAACCCATCACGAGCGCGCTTCCGCAGAATGGGAGGGGCGGCTGAGCGATGAAGCCGGGATCGAGCAGACCGCCGACGGCGAGGGAGGCCGCGCAGTAAGCTTGGGCCGATATTTTCCCGATCGCGTCGCCGGCGTTGAAGCAGGCGACACCGCAACGATTATAGGTATCGTCGATCGCGGCATACATCGCGTCCATATAGCCGAGATAAAAACAGGCCGAGAACTCTCCGCCTTGCATCGGCTTCGCGAGCGGCATTTCGGTGATGATTTGGGAGAGTCGATCGACTTGGTTACAAGTCTGACCGAGTCGCTGCCAGATCATTTGGGTGAGTCGTTTCGCGTTCCGGTCGCCGATCATGCGGCCGATATTTCCGGCGGTTCCCGGTCTAAAGCAGTTCGAGCGGTGGAACGAGAGCCCGGCCTCGGCCGGGCTACTACACAACGCCGAGAGCGATAGGGCGAGAGTGGAGAGAGTCATCAGGACGATGGACATGGACGATGAACGTTTCATGATTGGGTTCCCCTTGTTTGAGCGTCGGTGTGAAGCGACTCGAAGCCGTTGCCGCTTCTGAAGACTCCGTTGTGCGAAGAGGGTGCCAAAGTGTGGAACTCGCGAAACGCGATCGGCGACCGACGAAATTACTCCGATGGATAAAACTCTATTTTTAGGCTCTGAATTCGATATTTCCGGAACGTTCGCTCGGACCGTTCATGAAAAACCGGAGCGAACGACCCCGGAGAATTCGCCGGTGCGAAAAATCATGCGTGGGATTTCAGAGCCGTTTCGATCCTAGTCCGTGCGAAGCATCGGTCTCGCGTAGAAGAGGAATAGAAAAAAATGCGACGCGTTAAGTGCTTGATATTGAAAAGGCTCTTCACGAATGCGCCGACGGTACGGCCCGGACTCCCGAATTGCACCGGCCTTGGCACATCCTCCGCATAGTCGAGGTCGGAGGGTTTGTCCCATGCGAAACGAAACGATCCGTGGAAATTCGATTTTACTAGCCGGCGCAAGTCTCTATCTCGCACTCGCTTTTTTCGGCACCGTACACGCGAGTGAGTCGGGCTACCCTTATCCTCCGGTTCGCCGGGGCTATTCCCAGCCGGTGCCGATCGGTCGCCTCGCCGAGAACTGCGGACCGGGGCGTCCCTGTCCCCCTCCTCCGCCCGTCCAGCGCGGCCACCTTCCCTTTCCTCCGCCACCCCCGGTTCAGCGGGGGAGTGATGGTTACCCGACTCCGGTCGGCTACCCACCGACGACTTCGAGTTGTCCGCCGATGACGGTGTACGATCAAAACATCGGTCGCTGCGTCGCCGATCCCTACGGCGCGATCCGCATGCGGCAAACCCCTCCGGTCCTTACCGGGAACGCGATCGAAGACGCCGACGAGCGCTCGGCGGCGAACCTCGTGAACGTCGCGCTTCGCGGACTGGATTGTAGTTCGGCGTCCGAAGCGCTTCGCCGCCTCACGAACCAAGTTCTCCAGCTCCAAGCGATGGGCACGCGCGTTCCGGGCGGCCCGGGCCAAGGTCCCGGCGGAAACGATCCGGGTGCGGCGGTTCGCTTGAAGTGGCGCCAGCATTTCGAATCGCCGGTGTTCTGGAAGAAAGTCTGGAACCATATGGCGGACGCGTACCGTTCGTGTAACCGGACTTGCTTCGACGACGGGATTTCCGTCGGAACGCTTTCCGCGACGGCCTACTGCTCGGCGAGCGTGGCGCTCGACGGACTTCCGGGCCCGGGGTACATCGAGCAAACGCCGCTTCCAGTTTGCGAGACGGCGACCTTCGCCGGCTGCGTGAAGTCTTACGGCGACACCGCGAATACGGTCAAAGGATGCGCGGCCTACGCGACGAACCAATACGAAAGCATCTTCGCCCAGTACCAAAGCCAGGACTGCCACCTCTAAGCGGGAATCTTCCGATCCGAAAACGCAGAGGGCCCCTTTTCTCCACGGAGAAGGGGCCCTTCGCGTTTCGAGTTCAAATTCCGCCGTTCATTTCGAGGGCGGCGAGGCAGATCGCTTCCGCGGGCGACGACCCCGTTTTTTCGAAGGCGCGGGTCTCCAGCGTTTTCGCGACCGATTTATAGAAGCGCGCGATCCAGGTTCGGCCCCCGCTCAGCTGAAGGCGGTAGCCCTCGTCGCAGATGACGTCCACGACCTTCCACGCCGCGGCGATATCGGTGCTGTAAGGAGGAAAGGGCCCCGATTCGAGGCGGCGCCCCATCACATACTCGGCGACTTGGGCGTCCATTTCTTTTCCAGAATTCATGGGTTATTTTAATGCAGGTCCCATTCCTGGGTCACAAGTCCCCGTCCTCCGTCGTATTAAAGAGGGAGGAATCGAATCTCCATGGTCAAACACCGCCCTCTCCTCGTCCTTTTCACGGCTCTCACCGCGCTCCTAACCTCTTCGAGCGCCCGCGCCGACGCGTGCGAAAAAACGGAAGTCTGGGACGTCGGAATGGCGATGTGCATGCCGAAACCGGCGGAAGGGAAGCCGACGCGGATGCTGACCGTTCGCGGGAACATCTTCGGCGTCGCCGCTTCCGAGTCGGGCCCGCGCGGTCGCCACGCGTTCACCGGCCCCGATATGGTTATGGCGGATCTCGGTGCTTCGGTCGGCGCTCGTCATTTCTTCAATCTCGATTTCATGGGGACCGCCGAACGGTGGACGTTTCCGCGAATGGGAAACCCCGAGCTTTTTCAAATCGGAGAACGCGGCGCGAACGGCGAGCCGTTCATCGACGCCCAACATCCGCATTCGTCGCCGATCATGGGCCTCACCTTCAGCGATACGATCGCGCTCGCGGAAAATGATTCGCTGAAACTTTCGTTCGCTCCGCGCGGAGAGTCCGGTGACGGACCGATCGCGTTCATGCACCGAGTGACCGGCGAAGTGAATCCCGACGCGCCGCTCGGCCACCACCTCGGTCAGGACGCCGGCCATATCTCGAGTACGGTTTTCGCGGGGTCGTTCGCGCTCGGGGCGACGCGGATCGAGGCGTCCACCTTTCATGGCGCCGAACCCGAACCGACGAAGGTCGATCTGCCGCTCGGCACCCCGAATTCCTACGCGCTTCGCCTCGTCCGGGATTTCACCCCGGCCGTGACCGCGATGGTCTCCGCGGCGTACGTGAAAAATCCTGAACACGACGATCCGACGATTCCGTTCGTGGCCCGCTATTCCGCTTCGGCCTATACGAAATGCCGTCTCGGATCGTGGACGCTCGACCACGCACTGATCTTCGGACTCATCACGAAATATGATCACGTCTCGACGCTCCACTCAGTCGGCGACGAGCTCCTTTTTCGCGACTCCGTCGCGAATTCGATTTTCACGCGGATCGAATATGTCGAGCGCACGGCCGACGAACTCGCGCTCCCTTCGGCGACCCCGGACGATCCGCGCGGCGTCGTGGCGGCGACCCTGGGCTATACGCGCACGCTCGCGAAGAATGAGCGCGGCGAGCTCGGACTCGGCGGGTCGGTGACCCATGATTTTCTGCCCGCGGAATTTCGGTCTGCGTACGGCGGAGATCCGTGGACAGGAAAGGTCTTTCTTCGCCTCAGCGGACTGAAGGCTTGGGACCTTTGAAGCGCTAAGTCCGTAGCGACGCGGTGAACGCGTCGGATTTCAAAATCGTCGCCTGGCGCGGGAAGAGCTTTGTCGTGAGGAAGGCGTGCGTTTCCGGATCGGGATCCGCGCAGAGATCTTCGATCACGGTGAGGCGGTAATCGAGGTCCGCCGCGATCCGTACCGTCGAGAGGACGCAGCCGCTCGTCGCCACGCCGGCGAGGACGAGGTGATTCACGTCGCGCGCGCGAAGGAGATTCCCGAGGTCGGTCTCGGGGAGCGGGCTGATTCGGTGCTTCGTCACGATCGGTTCGTCCGCGAGCGGCGCGAGCTCGGGATGAATCTCCGCGCCGGGCGTGCCGTCGACGAGGCGGTTCGCGGATCGGGCGGCGCTGAATCCGAGATTGTTCGCCGAGACTTCGGGATGGCCGGGCCGGAAGGCGACGCGCACGAAGAAGATCGGAAGTTTCGCGGCGCGGACGGCGGCGAGCGCGACTTTCATTCGGGCGAGGAGCGCGGGGGTTTGGGCCTCGATCAGCTGGAGGATGTCGGGCTGATAGTCCATGACGAGGAGGGCGGTTCGGTGAAGTTCGGGCTTCGGCACGCTCATGCCTTCGGCATATCGCGAACTGGGAAACCCCGCTAGCGGCGAAGCGACGCGTTACTCACGGAAGTTGGCGGAGTGACTCCTACCCTTAGCCCGGGTGGAGATTTACATCAGAAGATGTTCAAGGTCTTCGCGCGAAAGCTTCTTCATGAAGTCGCCATCTTCGGAGATGAGCGATTCGGCGAGATCCTTCTTCGTCTGCTGGAGCTCGAGGATTTTTTCTTCGACGGTGCCCTTCGCGATCATGCGGTAGGCGAAGACCTTCTGGCTCTGACCCATGCGGTGGGCGCGGCCGATCGCCTGGGCTTCGACGGCGGGATTCCACCACGGATCGAGGATGAAAACGTAGTCGGCGGCGGTCAGGTTCAGCCCGGTTCCTCCGGCCTTCAGCGAAATGAGGAACACCGGAACCTTCGGATCGGTTTGGAACCGTTCGACCGGCGTCTTGCGGTCGTCGGTCTGGCCGTCGAGATATTCGTAAGCGATCTTTTCGTCCTCGAGCTGGGTTCGCACGAGCGCGAGAAGCGAAGTGAACTGGGAGAAGACGAGGACCTTATGGCCTTCGGCGATCACTTCTTGAATATGGTTCAGAAGCTGCTGGAGCTTCGCCGACGGTTCGAATTTCCGCTTTGGATCGATGAGGCCCCCGTGACAAGCGGCCTGTCGAAGGCGAAGGAGCGCTTCGAGGACGTGGAGTTTCGATTTCCCGAGGCCATCGGTCGCGACCTTTTCGGCGAGCGATGCGCGGTACTTATCCCGAATCGCATTGTAGAACTGGCGCTCGTTCGCGCTCATTTCGCAGTAAAGGACCTGCTCGGACTTGTCCGGAAGCTCCTTGAGGACCTTTTCCTTCGTCCGGCGAAGCATGAATGGCTTCAGCATGCGGGCGAGCACGGCTTGAGTGTCTTTCGAGACGTCTTTCTCTTTCGAACGGTGGAGAAGGCCGGGGTTCGTGAACTCGAGGATCGAAAGGAGATCGTTGATCGAGTTTTCGATCGGCGTTCCGGTCAGCGCGAGGCGGTGGCGAGCGCGGAGTCGCTTGACGGCCTGGGCGGACTGGGACTGGGCGTTCTTGATCGCCTGGGCTTCGTCGATGATCGCGACGTCGAACTCGAATTCCTCGAGTTTTTCGATGTCCGTGCGGACGGTCCCGTACGTCGTGATGATCAGGTCGGCTTCGGCCATGTCCTTCAGAAGCTTCACACGGTCGGCACCCGAGTAGCGAACGACCTTCAGTCCGGGCGCGAATTTCGCGGCTTCGTCCATCCAGTTGAAGGCGAGCGATTTCGGCGCCACGACGAGCGAGGGAAGTTTCGTTTTCTTCGCGCGACCGATCAGGAAAGCGAGAATCTGGATCGTTTTCCCGAGACCCATGTCGTCGGCGAGGATCCCGCCGTTTTCGAACTCGGCGAGGAAGGAGAGCCAGGTCAACCCTTCTTTTTGGTAGTCCCGTAGAGTCCCTTCGAAACCGGTGGGCGCGTTTTTCAGGGCCACGCCGGAGAACTGCTTCACGCGTTCGCGGAAGG
>JAYVXM010000061.1:0-8431 GCA_043785205.1 Bdellovibrionales bacterium | reverse complement strand
CGGTGACGAGTGGCCCGACGACGATTCAGGCGACCTATTCGGGCGTCGCCGGCTCGACGACCCTGAACGTGAATCCGAATTTTTCGATTACGAATTACGATCCTCAGTCGGCCGCGCCGGGGACGAATCTCACGCTGACCGGGATAAACTTTCCGGTGACGTCGGCGGGAACGACGGTGAAAGTTTGCGGAATCGTCGCGACGATCGTGAGCGAATCGGCGACCCAGATCGTGGTTACGATTCCTCCGGGGATCGCGGCGACGCAGGAATGCGTGGTTTCAGTCACGACTTCGGGCGGAACGGCCGTCGGTTCGGGAACGCTCGTCGTCTTCGTGGGCGCGCACGCACCGAGCGTGTACTGGACCGAGCGCGGGGTAGGTGGCAACCAGGGCCTCGGCTTCGTGAAGGTGACGGCGAAGACCGTGGGCAGTCCCGTCTATGCGCTAGCGACGGGCCTTTGGGGCCCATGGCTCCTGACCGGTAACACGACCCACCTCTTCTGGGCTGAATACCAAAACGGCGTCACGAACGCGGTGAAGGCGATGTCGATCGCGGGAGGGTCGTGGTCGTACGTACAAACGGCGATTCCGCCCGTCGGGAATCTCGGACTCGACGCGAACAATGTCTATTGGACGATCTCTGCGGGATCGACGCCGGGCTCGGTTCATAAGGCTTCGCTCGTAACCTATATCGACGACCTCGTGGTCGGCGGGACCTCCGGCGGACCGACCGCCGTCGCGGGAGACGGCGGCACGAATATCTATTTCACGACGGATAGTCCGTTTAACCTGAACCGAATCCCGTTCGGAGGTAATCCAGCGACGGTTCTCGCCGCGGATCCGGGAACTCCGGGATTTAATTGCCTCCTCAGTGCGCTGACCGTCGATGCGACGAACGCGTATTGGATCAGCCTCTGCCCGAACGTCCTCTCCGCCAGCGCGATTCGAAAGGTGGGCCTCGCCGGCGGGCCGTCGACGGCGATCGCGACCGGATTTAATTCATCCGCGACCACCCCGACTTCGCTCACCGTGGACGCTACCTCCGTTTACTGGACCGACTACGCCGGCGTTTACAAAGTTCCGATCGCCGGAGGGCCCGTCACAACGCTCGCGTCGGTGAACGCCGTCATGAGTTTCGCGATGGACGCGACGGATGTTTACTTCACCGACGGCAACTCGATTAAAAAGGTGAGTAAGAACGGCGGGACGGTGACAACGCTCGCGACCGGACTCGTGAACGTGTACGGAGTCTACGTCGACCCGTAAACGAAACGGCCCACGACTCGAGCGCCGTAGGCCGTTCCTTCGATGGAGATGCGGATCCTAAACGAGCCCTTCCGCTTTTAGGACTTTCGCGACCGCGGGACGGGCGGCGACGCGGCCGAGGTACTTCTCGATGTTCGGGTATGGAGTGAGCGGGACTTCGAGATACTTCGTCCAGCCTGCGACGACGAACGCGTACGCGTCGGCGACGGTGAAGGCGCTTCCCAGGAGGTAGTCTTTCCCGGTGACTTTCGTGTCGAGGTACTTGAGGTACTCGTTCGCGCGCACAAGAAGGTTCTTCCGAACGACTCCCTGGACGGTCTTATCGTTTTCGTAGGCGACGAGCCCGAAGAGGGCCCCGATCCCTTTGTGAAGGTCGGTCGCGACGAAGGAAAGCATGTTCATCGCTTCGGCGTATTCATAGGTGCCCGCTTTCGGGAGGAGATTCTTACCCGCGGCCTTCTCGGCGACGTAGGCGTGGATCGCGAGATTTTGGTCGAGCTGTTTCCCGTCGTCGGTGAGGAAGATCGGGAGAGTTCCGAGAGGATTCAGCTTCGAGACGAGCGCGACGTTCGGATCGGACCCTTGGTCGAAATCGACTTCGATCGCTTCGTACGGGAGGCCCGATTCTTCGAGCGTGATGTGGCAGGAGGTGGAGCAAGAGCCGGCGGAATAGTAGAGTTTCATGGTGTTTTCCTAGGTTGAGGGAGGGTTTTCTATTCTGTATCGCTAGTAATAACAGTTAAGCGGGGAGTCAAGCGGACCCTCCATCCGGAGACCTTAAAGCCCGAGCTCGATCATCTTCAAGCGGCGAACCCGGTCCCGAAGCTCGGCCGCCTTTTCGAAGCGAAGTGCCTTCGCCTCGTCCTTCATCTCCTTCTCCATCCGGGCGATCGTGTCGCCGAGCCGGTCGAGGCCGTTGAAGTATTCGCCCGCGAGCTCCTTGGCCGCGCCTTCCGCGCCGCCCTCGTCGAGGAGGTCGAGATTCGCCATCGCCATTTGCGGCTCGGGAACCGGCCGCCGGCCCGTGCCGAGCGCGCGTTTCGCATGCTGGGCCGTCTCCATCGAGCGCTTCCCGACGCGGGAGCGCCCGAGCTGGCCGCCCTCGTAGTCCTCGCCTTCGTTCCCGATCGGCGCGCGGATCGCCTTGATGATCGTCGTCGGCGTGATCCCGTGCTCGAGGTTGTAAGTTTCCTGGATCTTCCGGCGGCGGGAGGTCTCGCCGATTGCCTGCTCCATCGATTTCGTCATCCGATCCGCGTAGAAGATCACGAAGCCCTCGGAATTCCGCGCCGCTCGACCCGTGGTCTGAATGAGCGAGCGCGAGGATCGCAGAAATCCCTCCTTGTCGGCGTCGAGGATCGCGACGAGCGAAACCTCGGGAAGATCGAGCCCTTCCCGAAGGAGATTGATCCCGACGAGGACGTCGAATTTCCCGAGACGAAGATCGCGGAGGATCTCGATCCGTTCGAGCGTTTCGATATCGGAATGGAGATACTTCACGCGCACTTTTTGCTCCGTGTAGTACTTCGTCAGATCCTCGGCGAGCTTCTTCGTGAGCGTCGTGACGAGGACGCGCTCGTTCCGTTCGGCGCGTTTGCGAATTTCGACGAGGAGATCGTCGACCTGGTTCGTGGCCTTCCGGACCTCGACGATCGGATCGAGAAGTCCCGTCGGGCGAATCACCTGTTCGACGAACTCGCCCCCGGTTTTCGTGAGTTCGTATTCGCCTGGGGTCGCCGAGACGTAAAGGGTCTGGTTCAGGATTTTCTCCCATTCCTCGAAATTCAACGGGCGATTGTCGAGCGCGGACGGCAGCCGGAAACCGTGGTCGACGAGGGACATCTTCCGGGCGCGGTCGCCGCGGTACATCCCGCCGATCTGGGGAACCGATACGTGCGATTCGTCGACGATGAGGAGCCAGTCTTTCGGGAAGTAATCCATCAACGTCGGCGGCGGTTCGCCCGGCGCGCGCTGGGTAAGGTGGCGGGAATAGTTCTCGATCCCCTGGCAAAATCCGAGTTCCTCGATCATTTCGAGATCGAACATCGTCCGCTGCTCGAGGCGCTGGGCCTCGACGAGCTTGTTCTGCGCGCGAAGTTCCATCAGTCGTTCCCGAAGCTCGACCCGGATCGAATCGATGGCGGCCTTCCGATTGTCGGAGGACGTCACGTAATGGCTCGCCGGATAGATCGTGATTCGCGGGAGCGCGCGGATCTTCGTACCCCGGAGCGAATCCATCTCGGTGATCGCCTCGATCTCATCGCCGAAGAACTCGATGCGAACCGAACGCTCCTCCTCGTAGGCCGGATAGACTTCGACGACGTCTCCGCGGACCCGAAACGTTCCGCGGTGGAAATCGACGTCGTTTCGCTTGTACTGGATTTCGACGAGCTTCTTCAGCACGTCCTGCCGTTTCGCCGGACGGCCCGCCTCGAGATAGAGGAGCATGCCTTCGTACGCGTCCGGAGAGCCGAGACCGTAGATGCAGGAGATCGACGAGACGATGATCACGTCGTTCCGCTCGAGGAGACTTCGCGTGGCCGAATGGCGAAGTTTGTCGATCTCGTCGTTAATTTGCGAATCCTTCTCGATGTAAGTGTCCGTCGATGGGATGTAAGCTTCCGGTTGGTAGTAGTCGTAATAGGAGACGAAGTATTCGACGGCGTTGTTCGGAAAGAACTCGCGCATCTCGGAGAAGAGCTGGGCCGCGAGCGTTTTGTTATGGCAAAGAATCAGCGTCGCCTTACCGGTCTGCTGAATCGCGTTCGCCATGGTGAACGTTTTTCCCGTTCCGGTCGCCCCGAGTAGGCAAATCGACTTTCGGCCCTCGTGGATGGCGTCCACGATCTTCACGATCGCGCCCGGCTGGTCGCCCATGGGAAAAAAGGGGCTCTGGAGGTCGAATTTCACGTCGGGGGCGGTCTTCACCTCCAGAAAATTAGCACTTCTCAGGCCGCGCGGGTACGTCCTCCCTGCCCCGAGAGGGATCCTCTTTCCCCAATCTTAGAAAACCTTTTCAAACTAATGCGGAGCAGAGAAAAAAATCATAACCAAACAATAAAAATAGAGTCGCGTCCGAATCTCGAAAAGGATTCATTACTTAACGCGGATTTTGCACATTTCGGATTTTTGTATACGCACCGCGCATACCCCAAACCACAATAGGTAGCATTGACGGGACCCGCCCACCCCCATATCTTGTGGAGGTATCAAACGATCGCTTTCGGGTGGACTTCGGGCCTGCAGCGATCCGAGATCAAGTAAAAGAGTAAGGGATCGGACCGGCTTGATCGAGTTTCCGTGGGAGGAAAACTCGGTGTAAGGCACCGACGCCCGTGCGCCTCGGCGTACGTGGGCGGCGATGACGAGTCGGCTCGATCCAGGAGTAACGATACCCGCTCGGAGCGGGTTTCAAGGGGATACGCTGATGGACACGACGACCGAACCAACGACGAACGCTTTTAATCCGGCCACGCTCGAGACGAATCTTCAATTCGCCCTCGATCCGATCGAACGCGCCGATCACCCCTTCGCGAAGGCTGGCCTGATCGCCCGGTTCCGCGCCCTTTCGATCGACCTCCCGCGGATCGACGTCGAATTCGCCGCCGACCGCGTCTTCTCGACGCTTTCGACGAACCCGAACGAAGCCGAGTTCTTCGACGCCGCCATTCAGAGCCTCTCCGGCCTCATCACGACCGAACCGGATTACTCGAAGCTTTCCGCCCGGATCCTCTCCCAGAAGATCACTGCCGAAGTCGCGAGCCAGGGCGTGAAGACGCTGGCCGACGCGATCGACGTCGCCGCCGAGAACGGACTCCTCCAACCGGGAATGAAGGCCCGCGCCGCGCGGATGACGCTCGCGCCCGCCCGCGATCACCTCTTCGAGTTCTTCGGGCTCAAGACCGTTTACGATCGCTACCTGCTCAAGCACCCGATCACGCGCAAAGTGATCGAAACGCCCCAAATGTTCTTCGCCCGGGTCGCCGTCGGGATCTCCTCGACCGCCGAGGAAGCCCAGACGCTCTACGAAATGACGAGCACGTTCCGTTTCATGCCATCCACGCCGACGCTCTTCAACTCGGGCACCCGGATTCCTCAGCTTTCTTCGTGTTTCCTCCTCGATTCGCCCAAGGACGAGCTGAAGTCGATTTACGCGCGCTACGGCGAGATCGCCGAGCTCTCCAAGTTCTCCGGCGGGATCGGGATCGCCTACCACCGCGTCCGCTCCCGCGGCTCGCTCATCCGCGGAACGAACGGGAAATCGAACGGGATCGTGCCGTGGCTCAAGACGCTCGACTCCTCGGTTTCCGCCGTGAATCAAGGCGGTAAGCGCAAAGGCGCGTGCTGCGTCTACCTCGAGAGCTGGCATGCCGACATCGAAGAGTTCCTCGAACTGCGGAACAATACCGGCGACGAGGCGAACCGCACCCACAACCTGAATACCTCGAACTGGGTCTCCGATCTCTTCATGTCCCGCGTGGAATCCGGCGCGGAATGGTCCCTGTTCGATCCGAAGGAAACGCCGGAACTCGTCGACCTGTACGGCGCCGAGTTCGAAGCGGCCTACGTGGCCGCCGAAGCGGCGGGAAAAGCGGTTAGGAAAGTTCCGGCGCGCGATCTCTACGCCCGCATGATGAAGACGCTCGCCGAGACCTCGAACGGTTGGATGAACTTCAAGGACGCCTCGAACCTGAAGTCGAATCAGACCGGCAAGCCCGGGAACGTAATTCACCTCTCGAACCTCTGCACCGAAATCCTCGAAGTCACGTCCCAGTCCGAAACCGCGGTGTGCAACCTCGGTTCAATCAACCTCTCTGAGCATGTGAGGCAGGGTCGGTTCGACTTCTCCCGCCTCCGCGAGACCGTGCTGACCGTCGTTCCGTACCTCGACCGCGTGATCGATCTGAATTATTACGCCCTCGACGAAGCGAAGGGCTCGAACCATAAGTGGCGCCCGATCGGCCTCGGCGTGATGGGACTCCAGGACGCGTTTTGCCAACTCGGTCTTGCGTTCGATTCCCCGGAAGCGCTCGAGCTCTCGACCCGGATCCAGGAAACCGTCTATTTCTACGCGCTTTCGGCTTCGGTCGAACTTGCGAAAAAGCATGGCCCGCACGCGAACTTCATGGAAACGCGCGCGGCCGGCGGAAAGCTCCAACCCGATTTCTGGCCGGAGGCGAAAGTTTCCGCGCACCTGGATTGGGACGGCCTGAAGACGAACGTCGCGCGCCACGGCCTTCGGAACTCGCTCCTGATCGCGATCGCTCCGACGGCGACGATCGCTTCGATCGTCGGTTGCACCGAATCGATCGAGCCGATGGTTTCGAACCTCTTCAAGCGTGAAACGCTTTCCGGCGAATTCATCCAGATCAATAAGTTCCTCGTCCGCGAGCTCCAAAGCCGCGGCCTCTGGGACGAAGCGATGATCAACGCCCTCAAGATGGCCGAAGGCTCGATCCAATCGATCGAACGGATTCCGGCCGACGTCCGCTTCCGTTACCGCACCGCGTGGGAACTCTCGATGAAGAATCTCATCGACCTTGCGGCGGCCCGCGGCGCGTACATCGACCAGTCCCAGTCCTTGAATTTGTTCATCGAAAGCCCGAACGTCGGAAAACTTTCGTCCATGTACATGTACGCCTGGAAAAAAGGACTGAAGACGACGTATTACCTGCGCTCCCGTCCGGCGACGCGGATCCAGAAGGCGACGATCGGCGCGGAGAACGCGTCGGGCGTCGCCCCGGCGACGCCATCGGCTTCGTACACGGCCGCCGGGGACACGCCGTCCACGTCGGCCAAAGCCGCCGCTCCGGACGTGTCCGCGGTCGTCTGTTCACTTGAAAACCCTGAGTCCTGTGAGGCTTGCTCGTAATATGATTCTCGATCCTGGTTTTAACCTCACGCTACGTCCGATGAAGTATCCGGAACTCTACGAGATGTACCGGAGCTCGATCAAGAACACGTGGACCGTCGAAGAAGTCGATTTCGCGACCGATCTCATGGATCTTCGCGAGAAAATGACTCCCGGCGAACGCCACCTGATCCAGCGCCTCGTCGCGTTCTTCGCGACCGGCGACTCGATCGTGGCGAACAACCTGGTGCTGAACTTCTACAAGCACATCAACTCTCCGGAAGCCCGCCTGTACCTCTCGCGCCAGCTTTTCGAAGAGGCCGTGCACGTGCAGTTCTACCTCACGCTCCTCGATAGCTACATCCCGGATCCGGCCGAGCGGAACCAGGCGTTCGCGGCGATCAATAATATCCCCTCGATTCGCCGGAAGGCCGAGTTCTCGTTCAAATGGACCGAGTCGATCAACGACCTCTCGGTCCTGAAAAACCGCGACGACCGGAAAGCGTTCCTGAAGAACCTCATCTGTTTCGCGGCTTGCAACGAAGGGATGTTCTTTTTCGCGGCCTTCGCTTACGTGTACTACCTCCGTTCGAAGGGCCTTCTTCACGGGCTGGCGACCGGCACGAACTGGGTTTTCCGTGACGAGAGCATGCACATGCAGTTCGCCTTCAAGGTGATCGACACGATTCGCGAAGAAGAGCCGGAACTTTTCGACGAGGAACTGACGAAGGATATCTACGCCATGATGGAAGACGCGATCGAGTGCGAAACGCTCTTCGCGAACGACGTTCTCGCCGAAGGCGTGGCCGGACTCTCGGTGCGCGACATGCGCACCTATCTCGAGTTTGTCGCCGACCGCCGCCTCGCCGCGCTCAAGATGCCGATCAAGTACGGGTCGAAAAATCCGTTCTCGTTCCTCGATCTTCAGGACGTTCAGGAAGTGACGAATTTCTTCGAGCGCCGGGTTTCGTCCTACTCGGTCGGAGTCGAAGGCAGCGTCGCTTTTAATGAGGCGTTTTAACCGCCGTTAGCCCGAATATTCCCAGGTCGTCCCGGCCGGCGAATCCTTAATCGCGACCCCGCGGTCGACGAGTTCCTTCCGGATCCGGTCGGCTTCGGCGAAGTTCTTCGCCTTCTTCGCATCGGCGCGAGCCTGAATCATGCGCTCGATCTCTTCTTTTCCGAGGACACCCGCCGTACCGCCGCCCTTCGCGGATTTTTCGGCGTGGATGCGCGACCGAATAGCGCCGATCTGCTCGAGCATCGCCGCCGACGGCCGACGGCCGAGGCCGAGGAATCCGCCGAGCTCCTCCTC
>JAYVXM010000060.1:0-2544 GCA_043785205.1 Bdellovibrionales bacterium | reverse complement strand
AAAACCCAAATCGGCGTCGGCGCGAAAGTCGAACTCGTCGAAAAAAGCACGATGACGAAGACGTTCCCGGACTTCACCGCCGGCGATAATGTGAAAGTGCACGTCCTGATTAAAGAAGGCGACAAGGAGCGGACCCAGGCCTACGAAGGCCTCGTGATCGCCCTCTCCGGAAAGAGCGCCTCGCGCTCCTTCACCGTCCGCAAGATGTCCCACGGCGTCGGCGTCGAGCGGATCTTCCTCTTTTCGTCCCCGAAGGTCGCGAAGATCGAAGTCGTTCAAATCGGTAAAGTCCGTCGCGCGAAACTCTACTACATCCGCGAACTCGAAGGCCGCGCCGCGAAGATCGAGCGTGAAGTCGAAACGCAAGCTCAGGTCGCCGCCAAGGTCGCCGCGAAAGAAACCGCGAAAGCCGACAAGAAGTAAGCGCTGGTCTCAGCCTTACTCGTCGATCCATGAAACGGAAGCCCGCCGCTCCCTCGAAGTCCCCGTCGGCCTCGCCGACGCTCGAATTCGAACGGAGCGCGGGCTTTCCGCATTCTCGGGTCATCGGGGTCGATGAAGTCGGCCGCGGGTGTCTCTTCGGCCCCGTCGTGGCGGCCGCCGTGCTCCTCCCTCCGGAGTGGGATCTCCCGCTGAAGAAACTGATCAAGCGGCATCCCGAAATCGAATTCATCACCGACAGTAAGGCGATCCCCGGCAAGAAGCGAGCGGAGCTCGCGCCCTGGATCCGCGCGAACGTCGCCGCATTCGGAATTGCCCACGCCACCGTCGAAGAGATCGACGCGATCAATATTTATCACGCCTCTCACCTCGCGATGAAACGCGCTGCCGACGCGATCGGGGAGTATGCTCATGTCCTCGTCGATGGGAACGTCGTGCCCGTGCATTTTCGTCCCCGCTCGGAGGAGACCACCGGCTTCTGGAGTGGCGAAGCGGCGCCGGAAAATACCCTCACGGACGTCGTCCCCATCGCTTGCGGCTCGACCGCCATTATCAAGGGGGACCTCCGTTGCCTCTCGATCGCCTGCGCGTCGATCATCGCGAAAGTCTTCCGCGACGAGTGGATGCGGACCCTCGCGGAAACGCATCCCGGATACGGACTCGAGGTCCACAAAGGTTACGCGACCGCGATGCATCGTCTCGCCCTCCAAACCCTCGGCGCGACGGCGCTCCACCCCCGCACGTTCGGGCCCGTGCGCGAAGCTTTGGGCCTAACGCCGCTCGCGGATCCGCATGCCTCCGTGCTCGCGGATCCGCACGCCTCCGTGCTCGCGGATCCGCACGCCTCCGTGCTCGCGGATCCGCACGCCTCCGTGCTCGCGGATCCGCTCGACCTCTCCGACTTGGAACGGGAATTGAATTCTCCGTTCCTGAATGACCTTCCTTAAACCCACCCGACTCCCACCCGATTCCCCGAACCGATTTTTCCCGAGCCGCGTCTCGATCGGGGCGAATACCGAGCGGTCCGCGCTCGAATACCTCCAAGCGAACGGATGTCGGCTCGTCGCCCGGAACGTGCGATTTCGCGTAGGGGAAATCGACCTCATCGTCCGCGACGGCGACACCCTCGTCTTCGTCGAGGTCCGCGGCCGCGGTTACGGTTCGCTCGAGACGGCCGAAGCCGCGCTGCCGCCGGCAAAGCGGCGGAAGCTTTGGCGGGCGATCGAAGTTTACCTTCTCCGGCAAAACATCCTCGAGCGCTCGGAATTCCGCGCGATCCGGATCGACTTCCTAGCGACGAACGGGGCGGAGTGGTTTTGGTATAAGAATATCGAGTTGCGATAGGGACGAGGGTTCCGTCGCCGAAAATGAAAAATTCTCAGAATTTTTTGACAAGCGAAAACCGACTCAGGACACTGGAAGGAGATGAATCCCCTCACTCCCCGCCGATCGCGAGTTCTCGTCCTCAGTCTCGCCTTCCTCGCCGCCACGGCGGCTTCGCCTCCGTCGGCGTGGGCGATGAAGAATCGAACGGTCGTCCTGCGGGCGACGGGCACCGGGGCGGTGATCGGACTCGCGGCCGGCGTCGTCTCCTATCCATTCGCGAGGAGCACCGGGACGCTCGTGGCCGGCGCGATCGTCGGCGCGCTCCTCGGCACGGTCTACGGCTTTTACCTTGTCGACCGTCGCGCCGCGGAACATCCGACCGCCCTCGCGACCCCGCGAGACCCGACGCTCGACGAACTTTACGCCGCGAACGAAGCGCGGGACGCGACCCTTCGGCGCGGCTCGTCCGCGCGCGCGGGAATCGTCCTGCCGTTTACGCTTTATTCGTTCTGAGCGGATCGGCCCGGCCGGAGGACCGCTCAGCGCACGAAATCGCGGAATGCGTTTCCGAAGTCCTCGGCGGTGCTCAAGAGTGACTTGCAGGTTCGCCCTACGGCACCCTGAACGCGCCCGAGGATCCGTTCGGCCGGATCGAAGACCGCGTCCAGGACGAACGCAGTCTTTCCCGGCGCGCGGCTGATCGACTGGTAGAGTCCGAAATAGGTCGCGAGCATGCCGATCGTGCTTCCGCGGATCTTGTAAATCGTGAGGTCGAGG
>JAYVXM010000059.1:0-8437 GCA_043785205.1 Bdellovibrionales bacterium | reverse complement strand
CGCTCATGGCGGGGGAACTTTCGCTGCCGGCCCTACCGGTCAGCGATGAAAAGGGCGAAACGGTCGCGCGGACGAGGCCGCTGTCGATCACGATCGCCTCGAATCTTTCCGAGAAGGAGAAGAGCTCGGGGCAGCCGCCGAAACCGGAGCCCGCCCTCGGGCCCCTCGGCCTCCCTTTCCCCGCCTGGATCCAGTCCGCGGTCGCGTCGACCGTCCTCGGATTTGCCCTGATCGGAATCTACTTCCTCGTCCGCTATCTGCGGCGGAAGGCGGCTCAGGCGCTCAAGAAGATGCTTCCGAAAAAGCCGTACGACCAGGCGGCGCTCGAACGGATGGACGCCCTTTTGAAGCAAGGTCTCGTCGAAAAGGGAGCGTTCAAGCCGCTCTATTTCGGAATCTCGGAAACGTTGAAGTATTACTTCGGGGAGCGATTTGATTTCGACGCCCAGGAAAGTACTACGTCCGAGCTCATCGCGCTCCTGAAGGAGCGCAGTGGGAGTCCCGGTTTGAGCGACGGGGTCATTCGTCAGGTCGAGGCGCTCTTCGAGTCTCTCGATCCCGTGAAATTCGCCGACCAGATCCCTTCCGCCGACCGCGCCCGCGATACCCATCGTCAGGCCCGGGAGCTCATCGCGACGACTCGGAAGGTTTCGGTCGAGCCGATCGCGAGGGGGACGCCATGAAGTTCGCCCACGTCTTTTTCCTCGGCTTAATCGCCCTCCTCCCGATCTTTCACCGTTTCTGGCGCCGTCGGAACCAACCCGCGCGCGTGCGTTTTTCGCTCCCGATTCCGAAGGACGTTCGGAGGTTCGATCCGTCCGCGATTCTCCTCCTCCTCCGGTACGTCGCGATCGTCTTCGTCATCCTCGCGCTCGCGCGTCCGCAGGAAAGCCACCGCGAGACCCAACGCTCGGTTTCCGGCGTCGACCTCATGATGCTACTCGATCTTTCGGCGTCGATGAGCATCGAGGATTTGGCCGAGGAGTCCCGGATCACCACCGCCAAGCGTACGATGGAAGATTTTATCAAACGGCGGAGCAGCGATCGGATCGGTTTCCTCGTCTTTTCGGGGGAGGCGCTCACGATGACGCCGCCGACTCTCGACTACGGCCTCCTGCTCGCCGCCCTCCACAAGGCCGATACCGGGATGCTGAAGGACGGAACCGCGATCGGCGACGGCCTCGCGCTCGCGGTGAATCGGCTGAAAAATTCGAGGGCGAAGAGCCGCGTGATCGTCCTCCTCACTGACGGGGAAAACAACGTCGGGCAGATCGATCCCCTCACGGCGGGGGATCTCGCGGCCGGATACGGGATCAAGGTCTACACGATCGCGATCGGCAAGGAAGGCCGCGTCCGGATGCCGATTCGGCGCAAGGGAATGCTCGGCGAGACCGTCACGACTTACCAGTGGTTCGACAACCAGCTGAATCCCGAACTCCTGAAGAAAATTTCGGCCGCGACCGACGGGAAGTTCTACCGGGTCGAGGATAAGGCGACGCTCGAGGAAGTGTTCACCGATATCGATAAACTTGAAAAATCCGAAGTGAAGACGAACGAAAAAGTTCGCTACGACGAGATGTTCGGAAAACCTCTTCTAGCGGCTCTCCTTCTCCTCGGACTCGAACGGATTCTCGCCCGGCTTTGGTGGAGGGTTCTCCCGTGAAGATCCTCGGAATATTCTTTCTCCACCCTCAATGGCTCTTCGGAGTCGTAGCGGTCCCGCTCCTCTATATCGGTGGCCGGCTCCTCCTTGCGAACCGGAAGAATCGTTTTCGAAAGTTCGCCGAGGAACCGGTCTGGGGTAAGATCGCGCCCGAACTCGACTGGACCCTCCACCGGAAGAAACTCTTTTTTTGGTGCCTATCGCTCCTCTTTCTCTTCGCCGCGATGGCGCGTCCGCAGTGGGGCGAATCCGAGGAAGTGATGAAAACGACCGGCCTCGACATCATGCTCGTCGTGGACGTTTCGACGAGCATGATGGCGGAAGACGTCGTGCCGAGCCGTCTGAAAAAGGCTCAGCACCTCGTTCGGCGTTTTCTCGAGCGGGCGGTCGGCGATCGCGTCGGGCTCGTCGCGTTCGCAGGGAATAGCGTTCTTCTCTCGCCGCTCACGACGGACCTCGACTACGTAGCGGAAACCGCGGACACTCTCTCGCTCGATAGCGTAACCGCCCAGGGCACCGATATCGGAGCCGGGCTCGAGACGGCCCTGAACGCTCTCGAGCGGGGAGCGGAGGATAATTCAGGGAAGGAAACCCAAGCCCCGGTCTCCCGGTCGATCATTCTGATTTCGGATGGCGAGGATAATGAGGACCGGATCGGCGAAATCGTTGCCGGTCTAAAGAAGGAGAACCTCAAGGTCTTTGTCTTCGGAATCGGGACCGAAAAGGGCGGCCCGATTCCGGTCCGCGATCCTTCGGGGCAAACCGTCGGGTTCAAGCGCGACCACGCCGGCAAGACGGTGATCACCCAATTCAATCCGACATCGCTCGAAAAACTCGCGAAGGACGCGGACGGGCGCTTCTGGCGGGTAACGCCTTCGGAGAACGAGCTCGACGATTTGATGGGGGAGCTTGGCTCACTGTCGCACGGCGAATTCGCCGAAAAGAAGGTCATCATCCGTAAGGAGCGTTTCCAGTGGCCGCTCGCGATCGCGCTCTTTTTCATGTTCCTGGATCTCGCGATGCCGAGCCGGCGGATCACGGCCGGAGTGAAGGGAACCGCGAAGGTCATGGCGAGCCTAGTCCTCGCGCTCGGGATTACCACCGCCCGCGCCGATGATTTTCGAGCCTACGAGGAAAACGAGAAGGCGGTGAAGGCGTTCACCGACGACAAGGTCGCGGAGGCGAAGGAACACTTCTCGAACGCACAAGTCGAGGATCCGCGTTCGCCGGAACTTCGCTTCAATCAGGGCGCGGTCCACCTGAAGGAGGAGAAATACGACGACGCCTCGAAAGTATACGGGGAAGCGGCCGAAGCCGCGAAGCTCTACCAGCGGCCGGGGGTGGCCGCCGCCGCGCTCTTTAACCAGGGCATCGCTCGAACCGCGAAAAAGGATCTCGAGGGGGCCGTCGACTCCTATCTGGCGGCTCTCGAGGAAAACGCGCACGAACCGAACCCGGAACTCGAGAATAAGATCCGGAAAAATCTCGAGCTCCTCTTCCAGGCGAAACAGTCTCAGGGTTCCGGCGGCGAATCGAAAGACGACGAGAAAAATTCCGATCCGAAGGATAAGGGCGATCAGAATAAATCGGGAAATAAGTCCTCCGACGGGGATCAGGAGCAAAAGAAGGACGCCAAAGAGGGCGGCGATAAGGAAAAGGAAAAAGCTCCGAAATATTCGGAGTCGAACGGCAAACGCGACTTCAAATCCCAAAAGCTTTCGAAGGAAGACGCCGACCGGGTGATGAGCGAGCTCTCCCGCCGCGAAAAGGATCTTCAGGATAAGATGAAACGTATGAAGGGGCGGCCCCAGCTCCTCGAGAAAGACTGGTAGGAGGGAGAAGAATGCGCATTCAGAACTTACTGCCCGTACTACCGTTCCTCTTCGCTTCCGCGGCGTTCGGCGTGGAGTTTCATGCCGAAGCCGATCGGGAGGATATCGCTCAGGACGAATCAGTTTCCGTTCGAATGGTCGTCGAGGCCGACGGGACCGTACCGATCGAAGCCCCAGAATTTTCGGCGCCGAATTTCGACGAGCTCCAGAATTACCAGGAATCGGCGGTTCAAAGTTACTACGATTCGAACGCCGGTAAATTCAGCGCGAAGTTCACCCGCTCGTTCACCTACGTTCTACGACCGAAGAATACCGGCCGCCTCGCGGTGACGAACATTCACGTCAAGGTCGACGGAAAGGTCTACAACGCGAACCCGATCACGGTGATCGTGACCGGCGGGGGGGCGGGAACCCCGCCGCCTAAGGGGTACGGCGGGGCGGGCGCCGGACTCCGGGGAGCGGCCAAGAAGGGTCGCGGAACGGTGCTGTTCCTTAGGACGGAAGTCGATAAAACGAAGGTCTACAAGGGCCAGCAAGTCCTCGTGAACTATTACCTCTATTCGCGGGCTCAGAGCTTCACTGCCCAGGCGGATCGGTATCCGGATTTGAACGGGTTCTTGAAAGAGGAACTCGATATTCCGGTCCTGACCGGTAGGCTCGAGCCCCATGACGTGGTTCTCGACGGAACCGCGTACAAGCGGGAGCTCATCGCGTCCTTCGCGGCCTATCCGCTCAAGGAGGGAAAGCTCACGATCGATCCCATGGAAGTGAAGGCGCAATACATGCCCGAACGCGGACCCCCCAAACGGGGCGGAATGTTCGACGACCAGGATGACCTTTTCCAACAGTTTTTCCGGAACGCCCAGCCCCAGACCGAGAGCTTACGGAGCGAGCCGATCACCGTCGAAGTGGCGGGTCTCCCACCCGTGCCGAAGGATCTCGTTTTTACCGGCGCGGTCGGCGATTACGACGTCATCGCCGCGATCGATCGGAACGATGTGAAGGCGAATGAACCGGTGACACTCACCCTGAAGATCGAAGGATCCGGAAATATCTCGAACATCGAGACGCCGAAGATCCCGCTTCCCGACGGTTTCGAGCTTTACGAGGCGAAGAGCCAGACGAAGGGAAAAGCCGGAATCGGTGAAAAAGAATTCCAATATCTTCTGATTCCGCGCAAGGCCGGAGATTATACGATCCCCCGGATCGAGCTCGGTTTCTTCGATCCGAAGAAAGGGGAGTACGTCCGCAAGGCGACCGATCCGCTTCCGCTTCACGTGAATCCAGGCGACCCGGGTTCCGAAAGCCAACCCGCGCCGCATTTCGAGTCGGGGAAAGACGCCGTCACGCCGGTGAAGGATTCGAAGCGGATCTTCGAACTCTTCGCGGGCGGGAGTCCCGGCCAGGCGGCCGAGTCACTGGGGGAACGTCTTAGGGGGAAGGGACCGTGGCGGCTCGCGCTTTTCGGGATCCTCGGGCTTATCGTCATTTTGGCAGCGCTCGTTCGTTTCCGAAACGAAATCCAGAAGGCAATCGGCGGGTTGGCCGCGAAGTCGCGGCGGAAAAACCGGCGGGACCGGGAATGGGCGAAAATTCGACGCCAAGCGGAAGAGGCGGGGCGTCTACCGTTCCACGAGATCCTAAAGTGTTTCGATTTCCTCGAATCGGAGCTGGAAGAAGCTCTTTCCGAACGCTTCGGGGTCAAGTCGCGGGGTTTAACCCGAGATCAGCTCCAGGAGGCCCTTGTCGGCCGAGGAGTTATGCAGCAAAGTGTATGGCAGCGGCTCTCCGAGCTTTTGGAGTTCACCGAAACCTTGCGATTTGCCTCCCAGGCGGGCGCGGTATCGGAAGAACGGGCCCGGGGCGAACTTCGAAAATGGATTGCGGAATGCGAGGCGATTCTTGCCAACCTCTCCTCCGGGACCTAAAAAGAAGAAAGCGAAAACCGCAAAAGATCTCGCGACGGTGACGGCGCGAACCTGGTTAGGGAGGGCATTGAGTCCTTCCCTCAACGCCGAAAGGCAACCGCTGGGAGGCGGAGTTACTATGAGTCTAGGCACGGGCGCGAAAGCGCGTTTCGAATCCATTCGTGAAGTCCAAAACCGGATCAGCCGGAAAATCGATCCCCCTCGCGATAAAGACGGCAAGCGACTCCCCGTCTCCGAATTTTTCGGGATCAACACCTTCGACATCTCGCTCATGAAGGAAAAGCTTCCTAAGGAAGTTTTCCAGAAGCTTCGGCAAACGATCGACTTGGGCAAAAAGCTCGACTCCGACGTCGCGAACACCGTCGCGAACGCGGCGAAGGAATGGGCGCTCGGGAAGGGCTGCACGCACTTCTGTCACTGGTTCCAGCCCCAAACCGGCAATACCGCGGAAAAGCACGACGCGTTTCTCACGTTCGACGACCACGGCGTCGCGATCGAAAAATTCTCCGGGTCCCAGCTGATCCAGTCCGAACCGGACGCGTCGTCGTTCCCTTCGGGCGGCATGCGGACGACTTTCGAAGCCCGCGGTTACACGGCGTGGGATCCGTCCTCGCCGATGTTCATCATGGAATCGACGGGCACGAAAACGCTTTGCATTCCGTCGGTCTTCATCAGCTATCACGGCGACGCGCTCGACGAAAAAACCGGCCTCCTTCGCTCGATGGAAGCGATTTCGAAAGTCGCGTGCGAACTCCTGAACCTCACCGGCCTGACCGGGATTAACCGCGTCGTGCCGACCCTCGGCGCCGAGCAGGAGTATTTCCTGATCGACCGCGCGTTCTACTCCCTTCGCCCGGACCTGATCATGACCGGCCGGACGCTTCTCGGCGGGCAACCGCCGAAGGGCCAGCAGCTCGAAGACCATTACTTCGGAGCGATCCCGACCCGCGCCCTCGCGTTCATGGCCGAAGTCGACCTCGAGCTTTTCAAGCTCGGCGTCCCTTCGAAAACCCGCCACAACGAAGTCGCGCCGAACCAGTTCGAACTCGCGCCGATCTTCGAAGAAGCGAACGTTTCGACCGATCACAACCAGCTGACGATGGAAGTCCTCCGTAAAGTGGCCCAGCGGCATAATTTCGCGGTTCTCCTCCATGAGAAGCCGTTCGCGGGCGTGAACGGAAGCGGCAAGCACAATAACTGGTCCCTCCAAGTCACCGCTTCCGGCGAGGACATGAACGGGATGAACCTCCTCGATCCGGGAAAGACGCCGCACCAAAATCTGCGCTTTCTTCTCGTGCTCACCTCGGTTCTCAAGGGCGTGTACAAACACTCGGGACTTCTGCGGGCCGCGATCGCTTCTTCCGGGAACGATCATCGTCTCGGCGCGAACGAAGCGCCGCCGGCGATCATGTCCGTCTTCCTTGGTGAAATGCTGAGCAAGATCCTCAACGAGATCGATAAGGGAACCCTCGCCGAAAAGGGCGCGGAACAAGCCGTGATCAAGCTCGGCGTCTCTCAGATTCCGGAAGTCGCGAAGGATAACACCGACCGGAACCGGACCTCTCCGTTCGCCTTCACGGGCAACAAGTTCGAGTTCCGAGCCGTCGGTTCGTCGGCTTCGACCGCTTTCCCGATCACGGTTTTGAACGCCGCGGTCGCCGACGGAATGAGCGAAGTTCTCGCGATCCTGAAGGAAACGATGAAGTCGGGCAAGAAGAACGAAGAAGCGATCATGGAGACCGTTCGAAAAGTCGTGCGGGAAACCGAGAAGGTTCGTTTCGAAGGAAACGGTTACTCCGAAGACTGGGTCAAGGAAGCCGCCCGTCGCGGACTCCCGAACCTCCGGAAGACCCCGGAAGCCCTCGCCCAACTCGCGGAAGCGAAGTCGGGTGAAGTCTTCTCGAAGTTCGGCATCTTCTCGCCGGCCGAAGTCCATTCCCGACTTCACGTCCGCCTCGAACGTTACGTGAAGAATCTCCAGATCGAAGTCGAGACGCTCCGTTCGATGATCGATACCCAGATTCTTCCCGCATGCTATTCGTACTCGGGCGACCTCGCGCTATCGGTCCAGGCGAATCTCGGCGCCGGCGTTCCGGCTCCGCAAAAAGAAACGCTCCTCAAGTTGAACACGCTCGTTACCTCTCTCCACGCGAAGCGGAAAGAGCTCGAGTCCACCCACCAGAAGGCGGAAGGCGCTCACGGTGAGGAAGATAAGGCGAAGCTCTACGCGGCCGAAGTTTCGACCGCGATGACCGACGTTCGCGCGGTAGTCGACGAACTCGAGTCGATGGTCGGTGATGACTACTGGCCGCTGCCGAAGTACCGCGAGATGCTGTTCTTCGCTTAAGGGCGATCGCTCAAAAAAGGTAAAGGGAGAGCGGTATCGCTCTCCCTTTTTTTGTGGAAATGGAGATCGGGGACAGCGGCTACTGAAACGGATTTTCTAGAAGCGATTTTTCGTATCGAACATCGGCCCACGCTCGACCCTCGTGCCAAGTGAATTTTTCGACCTTTCCGATCTCGGAAAAGCCATATTTCGTAAGAAACGAGCGAATGGCGGTATTGTATTCGAAAACTCCGGCTTCTATATGAGTCGCGCCCGCCGCCAAGGAAAACGAAGCGATTTTCCGGGCGACCACGGTCCCGATGCCTTTTCGACGATAGTCGGATTCGGCGATGACGACGCTCGGCCAAGCGACCTTGTGGATAGAACGCTTGTGAGGCGGGTCGATGATGATCTGAAACGATCCGACTTCCTTTTCGTCCGCCAGGATCATTAAATCGTGAATGGCGCGGAAGCCTCCTTTTTCCGAACTCCATTTCCGAATTTCCGCTGGAGTCGCATTTCTCCTCGGGTGTCCGGGTCGGGTCGGTTGGACGAGGATCTGCAATACCGGATTGTTATGCCATTTCGCTAATAACTCACAATCCGAGGCCGAATCGTAATTTACCGATCGAAATGTGATGATCATGGATGCTGAATCGAAACCGGTACGGCGACGAGCGGTGTCCCT
>JAYVXM010000058.1:0-2547 GCA_043785205.1 Bdellovibrionales bacterium | reverse complement strand
CCCGCCTTCGGCAATCCGAACATCGTCGGGTAAACGACCGCGCCGAGGACCTCGAGCGGAATCCGCGTGTGCCAGAGACTCCGTACCCCGCCGAGCGCGCCTGGCGAGGCGGCCAGGAGGAGAAGCGGCTTCTGGTGCAAGGGATTGTCGCCCGCGCGCGAGACCCAGTCGATCGCGTTCTTCAGTGCCCCGGGGATTCCGCCGTTGTATTCCGGCGTTGAGATCACGATCGCGTCCGCGGCGGCGAGCCGCGCGACCAGCGCTTCCGCGCCCTTCGGCAACCCGGACTTCTCCTCGAGGTCGCCGTCGTAAACGGGCATCGCGAATTCCCGAAAGTTTGCGAGGGTGACGGTATCCGCGGGATTCGCCGCGGCCAGCAGTTCGGCCGCGTTTTTCGCGAATTTCCGATTGTACGAACCTTCCCTGAGCGCCGCTCCGAACACGAAGAGTTTCATGCCTATCTTATAGGCCGAAAACCGTGTACCTTGCGATGCATTAAATGAAAGATTCCGTGTCCGAACTCCGCATCGCGATCGTCGGCTCGGGCCCCGCAGGCCTGATGGCGGCCGCCCGCCTTGCCGGTCGTCCGGGCATCGCGGTCGACGTTTACGAACGACGCGCGGGCTTCGGACGAAAACTTCTCGTCGCCGGGAGCTCAGGCCTGAATATCTCCCATCACCTTCCCGCCGAGACGTTCGCCGCCCACTACTCGGGCGCGCCGCCGGCCTTTTGGCGAGGCCTTCTCGACGACTTCGGGCCGAAGGAGTGGATCGCGTTCATCGAGAAAGAGCTCGGGCTCGAAACGTTCCTCGGCACGTCCCAGCGCTACTTCGTCCGCGAGATGAAAGCCTCGGGTCTCCTCGCCGCCTGGCGGAAGAAGATCGAAACGGCCGGCGGGCGCCTCCACGGAAATTTCGAACTCGCCGAATTCGCGCGCGACCGCGACGGCTTCCGACTTCGGTTCGGCGAGCGTGAGGCGAGCGCGGACCGGCTCATCTTCGCGCTCGGCGGCGGAAGCTGGGAGGACGCGCCGCCGGCGTGGCCCGACCTCTTCCGCGCGAACGGGTTCGCCGTCGCGTCGTTCGCGCCCGCGAACGTCGGCCACTCCGTCGCTTGGAGCGCACCGTTCCTGGCCGAAGCCGAGGGAAAACCACTCAAGAAAATCCGCTTCGGAAACCGGCGCGGGGAAAAGGACGGCGAGCTCGTCGTGACTCGGTACGGGCTCGAGGGCACGCCGATCTATTTTCTCGGCGAGCCCGGACCCGCCTGGATCGATCTGAAGCCCGATCTCACCGAAGCCGTGATCCTCGGCCGGCTCGAATCCGTGCGCGAAAATCTCGCGCCGATCCGCCGCGCGAAACAAAAACTCGAGCTCTGCGAAGCGAGCCTCGCCCTTCTCTTCCACCACCTCTCCGAAGCGGACCGCCGCGATCTCCGAACCTTCGTCGCTCGTGTGAAGCGCTTCCCGATCACGCTCGGCGCCGCGCGCCCGCTGACCGAGTCGATTTCCTCGACGGGCGGGCTCGCGATGACGGAAGTCGACGATCGCCTCGAGCTACGGAAAATGCCGGGCGCCTACGCCGCGGGTGAAATGCTCGATTGGCACGCGCCGACCGGCGGATTCCTAATCCAAGCCGCGGTCTCGATGGGCGCGCGAATCGGCGACACGCTCGCGGGCGAACTGAAATCCGAATCGCCGCGATGAAGACGCCGCCCGGGTTTTCCGTCACCTCGGTTACGTCCGACGAGGAACGACTCGCGGGCTTCGCCGCTCCCAGTTCGGATAGTCGAGATCACTCGCCGCGGAGAATGTAACCGGAGCCGTAGACGGTCTTGATCGTGCCGCGGAAGGCGCCGATCTTTTTCCGGATCGAGACGATGTGCGCGTCCATCACCCGGTCGGGCGCTTCTTTAGACTTCCAAACGTCAGCGATGATCTGCTGGCGAGTGACGACGGTCTCGCGATTCAGCACGAGGAGTTTCACGATGTCGTACTCGACCGGGCTGAGTTCGACCCGCGCGCCGTCGATCCGAATTTCCTTCGCGTCGATATTCAGCTCGAGATTCAAGAAACGAACTTCCTTCGTGCCCGGGTTCGTCATCTGACGCGAGCGCCGATAAACAGAAAGTAATCGAGTCGTCAGTTCTTCGAAATCGAAAGGCTTCCCGATGAATTGATCGGCGCCGAAATCGAATGCGCGAATGCGATAATCTTTCGTGTTCGCGGCCGTAAGCATGAGGATCGGAATATGGCGCGTGGTGACCATCCCGCGAATACTTTCGGTGGCGGCGATCCCGTCCATCTCCGGCATCATGACGTCCATCAGGATCATGTCGGGGAGCGTGCGTTCGGCGAGGTCGACCGCCTGCTTTCCGTTTTCCGCTTCGATGACGTCGAAATGTTCCTGGAGGACTTCGCGGACGATCTCCCGAATCTCGGGTTCGTCGTCCACGACTAAAAGCTTCGGCTTTACGCTTTGGCGTCGGATGACTTTAGTGTTCGTATTGTTGCTTGATCCGGCGACGGTCATGAAGTGAAGTCCTGTC
>JAYVXM010000057.1:0-8472 GCA_043785205.1 Bdellovibrionales bacterium | reverse complement strand
CCTCGTACTGTTCCGGAACCTCGCCGCGGCTCCAGACGAACATTCCGATCGAAAAGTCTTCGCAGCCCTGGATCACTTGGGCGTCGCCGGAAACGAAGACTTCGCCCTTCGTGAGCGGTAAATTGGTTTTCGGATCCGTGTTCTGGAAGATCCGGAAAATCATTCCCGTATCGACGCCGTCCTTCTTGCCGCGATCGATATAGATCCATTTATGCTGCCCAGACATGAACGCGCCGGTACGACGATCGGCGAGGATCGTTCCCTTAACCTTCGTGGCACCGGCGACCGGCGGCCGTTTTTCATAACGCTTCACTTCGGGAACGAGCAAGGCGCCTCGCGGAACCATTTCACGGGCGCCGATGATCTCGCCGACGTAAGTTCCGTTTTGAACGCCGAGGATCTTCACTTTCCCGAGTACGTCGTATGAGAGAGCACGGCGATCCTTCGACGCGAGTTCCGAAGGGAGGGGATCGAGGAGCGTATAGATTCCATTTTCCACGAGGGGCGCCCCCGAGGTCACGATCGTCAGTTCGTCGAGGTGATGGACGTAATTCGTGATCGAACGCGTGCCTTCAACGTGGCCGAGGGCCTTCACCGGAGCACAGGCGACGAAGTGCGGGATCTCGAGCCCGGTCGCCGGCTTGCGCAGATAGATCCTATTCCGGGTATCGAAACCGTCCTTGTCGATGTTCGGCGGGAGATTTACCGACACGCTTTCCCACGCCTGACGCGGAAGTTTTTTCCATTCTTCGGAAGGGTGAGGCGTCCGTTCGTCCCACAGCGGGCCTGGGCGGTCCTCCTGGGAGATGACGTAGTGATTCTTCACCGTCATCGTTCCCGCGTTGTTCACCGAGGTCGCGAGCGCGCTCGGCGCGACGGAAATGCTCGGAAGGCTCGTTCCCGTCCCCGAGTTGAAGACGAGGGACATCCGCGGCTCGATCATGTGCGGATTCAGAATCGTCGTGTTATTGATTTCCCATACCTTCGGCCAGACCTTCGCATCCCCGAACAGCCGGGCCGAAATATCCCAAAGGGTATCTCCGCGAGTGACTTCGTACCGCTCCGAATCGTGGTCGCCCGCGATCTTCGCCCAATCTTGATCGGAAAAGGAGCGAAGATTACCCGCGACGTGGGCGGAGTCCTGTTCGGGACTGGCGAGGGCCACCGCGACCACGGAGCCGATCGTAGCGAAGGATGCGAGGGTGAAAAGCGTAATGAGGCGAAGGGCCGGTTTCTTCAACCGCCGCCTCCCGGAGGAGCGTCGAGATCGTCGCCGGAGATGCGTGCCCGGGGGGCGTTCGAGGTCGGGGCATCGACATGCGGGGTCTCGACGCGCGGAGCTTCCACTGTCGGCCGCTCGATCGTCGGATTTTCGATGCGCGGCGCGGGAATCGCGGGCACCGCCGGATTTTCGATCGCCAGATCGGGAGCGGTCGCGATCGGAGCGGCGGAATGGGCGGCGTCCGTACCCGCCGCGCTATTCGCGGGAGGCGATTCGCGGAGGAGTTTCAGGGCCGGGCTGCGCGGAAAGAGACCTTCCGCCTGGGTTCGGTAGCGTTTCGCTTCCTCGGTTTTTCCGAGGGCCGCCGCGCTCTGGGAGAGGCGGACGAGCGCGTAGCTCACGCGCGGAGACTGGGGATAGCGGGTCGCGAGCTTCTGGAATTCCTGGTCGGCGACGGCGTAGTCGCCCTCGCGGTAGTAGTTTTCCCCGATATAATACTGGGCCGTGCTCGCGAGCGCGTGCGAAGGATTTCCCTCGAGGAAAGCGGAGAAGGCGAGGATCGACTCCGGAAACTTCTCCTGGTCGAAAAGGAGTTTCCCCTGCTGAAAGGCGCGAACGGCGGCGTCGTTCACGAACCCGGAGCCGGGGTCGTTCGGCGCGACGGTCGGATGGACGCGGGAGCCGAGGGAGGCGTCAAGCGATTGACGATTCGATGCTTTCGCCGTCGGAGCGGCGGAAGCAGGAACGTCGGAGCGCGTCTCGGCCGCCTGAAGCTTTCCCTCGAGATCCTGGATTCGCGAATTCAGGACGGTGACCGTCGACTCGAGATGTTGAATTTTTTCGTCCTTCAAGTCGCCGGGCGTCGCCGGCTCGGCCGCCGAATAGCGATTTTTCCCGTCTTTTTCCGAGGCTTTTTCGGCTTCGGCATTCGAGCGCGAGAACGTGGCGCACCCCGCGGAAAAGAGCGGGAGCGCGACCAGGACGGAGACGATTTTCTGTTTCATCATCGATGGATTCTTCCCTGAATTCATTCCATAACAGGATAAGCGCAAATGACAGACCCGTCAAAGTCGACTAAATTGAAAGGACAACCGAGCGTCGGGAGCGATCCCGCGGCGTCGGTGATTCGCCGGATTCGCGTGCGGAGCGAGGACTCGGCGTTCGTCTATTCGATTTTTGAAGCGTCGGAGGGCGTTTGTGCCTACTCGACGCTGCCGCATTCCCCGGGGGATCGCCATCGCGACCTCGAGCTCGTCGTTCCGACGGGCCAGTGGGCGGAAGTCGAACGGATCTTAAAAGACCTCACCAACCAACTCGCAGGAGAAGTGTATGTCCTCCCTTCGTGAAACCCAGACCCAGTTCGGACTCGACGCGAATCTCGATCTCGAGAAGGTCCTCGCGACCGCGCTTCGAAACGGGGGGGCGCTCGCCGAACTCTTCTTCGAGAACACCGATTCCTCGCGCGTCTTTTTCGAGGACGGTAAAGTTGACCGCATCGTCGACGGAACCGACCGCGGCGCCGGGCTTCGGATCCTTTTCGACGGTCGATCCGTCTACGGTTATACGACCGACCTTTCCCAGGCCGCCCTCACCGACCTCGCGACGGCGCTTTCGGCGGCGGTAACCGGCGGAACGATGAAGGCGTCGGAAAAGATCGAGTGGCGCCGGACCGAGCCGAAGAGCCGGGAAATGGCGAACTATAAGGTGAAGCATTCTCCGCGCGAGATCACGCTGAAGGAAAAAGTCACGCTCGCGGAGCGCGCCGAACGGGGAGCGCGCGGCGAACTGCCGGCCGCGCGCCAAGTTTCGGCGATCGTCGTCGATAGCCTTCGGAAGATCCTGATCGTGAACAGCGACGGTCTGATTTCGAAGGACGAGAAGACGTACCTCCAGGTCGCGGTCGAGGTGGTCGGCGAAACGAAGCAGCACGGCGAGGCGCGGATCGAAAGCGCCTACGAAACCGACGGCGGATTCGTAGGAACCGAATTCTTCGACAAGGTTTCGCCCGAATCGATCGGCGCGGAAGCCGCGAAACGCGTAAAAATTCTCCTCACCGCCGTACCGGCGCCGAGCGGTTCGATGCCGGTCGTGCTCGCGGCCGAGGCCGGCGGGACGATGATTCACGAAGCGGTCGGGCACGGGCTTGAGGCGGATCTCGCGTGTAACGGCCTTTCCGTCTACCAAAACAAGATCGGCCAGCAAGTCGCCTCCAAGCTCATCTCCGTCCTCGACGACGGATCGATGCCGGAACGGCGCGGCTCCTACACCTTCGACGACGAAGGTACGCCTTCCCAGCGGAACGTCCTCATCGAAAACGGAATCCTGAAGGGCTACCTCGTCGACCGGATCTCGGCGATGAAGTTCGATCTCCCGGCGACCGGGAACGGGCGCCGCGAAACTTTTCGCCATAAACCGATCGTCCGCATGACGAATACCTACATCGCGCCGGGGAAGGATGATCCGGCGGCGATCCTTCGGGACACGAAATGGGGCGTCTACGTGAAGTCGATGGGTGGCGGACAGGTGAACACCGTCACCGGCGATTTCGTCTTCGCGATCACGGAAGGCTACCTCATCCGGAACGGAAAGATCGCCGAACCGATTCGGGGCGCGACGCTCGTCGGGAACGGTCCGAAAGTCCTTCAGATCATCGACCGCGTCGGAACCGATCTCGGATTCGCGACCGGAACCTGCGGCAAAGATGGGCAGGGCGCGCCGGTCACGGATGCGCAACCGACGATGCGGATTCCGGAGCTTACGGTCGGTGGCGAAGTGCCGGTTTCGACGTACTGGACGGCGGCGGAGACGCGGATCGCTTAATTTGGTCATGAACCGGGAACGGTTTCAGTTTCAGGGTAGGATTCGGTTTGGGTCTGCCGCCTCCGTTTCCTCCACCGATTGGATTGGATTTCGCTTAGCCGATCGGATGCCCGTTCGCTCACACTTCCCAAATCGGAGCTAAACTGACCTATCGATTTCGGTAGGTCAGTTTAGCTCCGCGGGAACCCTTCTTGCTAATACCCCCGCATGTTCCTCTGGTCCCTGACCTTCGCCCTCGCCCTTTTCCTCGCCGCCGAAGCCTGGACCCGCCTCCCATCCTTCGCCCGCGAGTCGAGCGGCGCGAAGGTGAAAGCCGCGGAAAACCTTTTTCACGAACTCGAGGAAACCCTCGCCTCGGGTTTGATCCCCGCCGAAGCGCGGTGGGCGAAGCTCCGCGAGCTCGAAGCGCCGTGGAACCGTCTAGCGTTCGAATCGCTCACCCAGCTCCGGAGTGAAGGCGCCGCCGTCATTCCGAGCTTGAAACGATTTCGCGACCTCGCCCGCCGTCATTTTGAATCGCTCGGGGAGGCGCGGGCGCGAAGCTCCCAAGCCATGGCCCAAGCGTTCGTCTGCGGCGCGCTCGCGCCCCTCTTTTCGATTCTCCTCCGCGCGCTCCTTCCGGAAGTCGCGGAGGCGGGGGGCGCGTGGTGGATCATCACGGCCGTGGCGCTTGCGCTCGGTCTGCTTTCCGGTGCGTGGATCTGGAAAATGGTCGAAGGCGCGCGGTGGGGCGGGCTCGCCTCGGACGAGCGGGAGTGGATGCTCGCCGTTTCGGTTTTCGGCGAGCGGCTCCTCGCGCTGCTTCGCCTGGGGCGCGCACCCGACCGCGCTTGGACCGAGGCGCTGCCGATGCTGCCGCCCGCGATCGTAACGGCGTGGGGGAGCGATCCCTGGAAAACCGAAGGCGCCGCCGCCGCGCGCGAGCCGAAGAATCTTCGCGAAGCCCTCCTCCGGAGCGGCGTCGGCTATAAAAAATCGATTCAGGCTTCGCTCTGGGACGGTCAGCCCTGCTCCGAGCGAATCGAGTCGGCGCTCGCCGCCGTCCGCGCCGAAACTCGCGCGTATCAGGAACGGGAACTTCAGCTCCTGCCGACGCGCGCCTTGAAACCCCTTTTTCTCCTGACCGCGCCGGGAATTCTCGCGATCCTCGGGTTCGCGCTCTTTCTTTCCGTCAGTCGGGCGATCGGCGGGTGACGAGGAGCCGTACGGTGATTCTATTCGGGGCGGGAATGCTCGCTCTCCTCTTCGAGATCTCGGTTCCCCTCCGCGTTCCCGACGAAACCCAGCGCCGACTAGAGGAGGGGCGACTTTGGTCGAAGGAGAATCGTATCACCTTCGCGCCCGGCGACCTCGACGAGTTCACGCACACGTCGGCCCTCCGGCGCGCGCTCGACCTGGACGATCCATCGGATTCCGCCGGCCAAAAGCTCCCGAAGCGCCGAAAGGGGAAGCGACGTTCCCGCCGCGAGTAAGCAAAGGACCTCAACGCGCTTGAGCGCTTCGCGGGGACTATTCGCGTGGAGCGTGGCGAGGGTTCCACGGTGGCCGGTATTCAGGGCTTGGAGGAGGTCGAGGACTTCGTTTCCGCGCACTTCGCCGAGGACGATCCGATCGGGACGCATGCGGAGGGTTTGGCGAAGGAGCGTCCGAAGCGTGACTTCCCCGTAGCCGTCCGCGTTCGCCGCCCGCGACACGAGCGGGAAAAACTGGGGATGAGCCGGGGCAAGCTCGGGGGTATCTTCGAGGGCAAGAATTCGTTCGTCGGGCGAGATTTCGCCGAGGAGTTCCGTCGTCAACCGAGTTTTCCCCGACCCGGTGGAGCCCGAGATGAGAATCGTCTCGTGATTCCGTACGATTTCGCGAAGGATAGGATAGTACGGTGACCCCGCCCAGACCCGATCGAGCGAGCCGGGCTCGGGAAGTTTTCGGAGTGAAACGAGGATTCCCGACGGCGCGAGCGGCGGAAAGATCGCGTGGAGCCGGTGCCGAAAGCCGCCGGACGTTTCCGGCGCGATCACGAGGTCGATGTACGGCGATTTCGCGTCGAACGATTTTCCCGAGCGGGAGACGTGCTGAAGCACCCAGTTCCGGAGGTCGTCTTCGTCGAGGCGAAACTCCGGGCCGAGTCGGAGTCCTTCGCCCCGATCGACCGCAAGACTCGTTCCGCCGAAACAGAGATCCGTCGCTTTCGGATCCCGCATTCCTTCCGCGATTCGTTCGAAACTCACGGGGTGAAATCTCCACCGGAGGCGACGCCCTCGTCGCCCGACGGCGCGTCCCCCTCGGTCGGAGGAAACGCATTCCACGGGAAATCAGGCGAGCTTCGAATCGCGATTTCCTCCGTCGGTGAAATCCAGTTTCGCGGAAGCGGCACCGGCCCCTCCGCGCGGTCGAGGCCGATCGCGCTTCGCGGGGCGGCGGGCAGGTTTCGCGAAGGAAGAAGAATCGCGACGAGCTCGGAACGGTCCTCGAGGAAATCCTCGGAGCCGAAGAGCGCGCCGAGGACGGGGATGTCCTTTAAATACGGAAGCCCGCGGACCGATTTTTTCACGCCCTCCTGGAGAAGTCCGGAGAGGAAGAGAGGTTGATCGAAGACCGCGTCGACCTCGGTCTTCATGCGGTTCGCCTGGATGCCCGGAATCGAATCGGAGGAATGGTTCGGGTCGAGGTGACTCACCTCGGTTTGGATGTCGGTACGGACGCGCCGCCCGGACGCGGCTTGGACTTTCAGCTTCAGGGTGAGGCCGTACGTTCGCCACGAAACTTGCGAGGAGTACGCGGATTTCGACTCGATCGGAACTTCGCCGCCGGCGAAGAGCTCCGCCTCGCCGGGGGCGCGCACGACGAGCTCCGGTTGGGAAAGGATCCGCGCCGATCCGTCGTTTTCGAGCGCGTTGATCGCGGCTTCGATCGAGAGCGCGGTGTGGACGCCGAGTTTCGAAACGCTGAGCGCGCTCGGAATGATTCCCGGAAAGTCGAACCCGAGCGAGCGAGCGCGATTTTTCCGGAGTTCGAGGAGGAAAACTTTGAAGTGGAGAGTCGGATTTCGATCAGGCAAGGCGTCGATTTCCAGCGTCGCGAGCGGGCAAGCCCGTCGCAACGTCCGCTCGGCCTCGCTCTTCCATTTCGCGTCGGCGAGACCGCCGCGCACGAGGAGGGTTCGGGATTCGGGATCGGTCGTCAGTTCGAGATCGACGCCCCATTTCGCGCGCGCGAGCGTCGCCCGAATCGCCGCCGCGCCGGCCACGTAGAGCGGTTCGGAGAGGTGCGCGCGTGATTCGATCTCGTTCGGGTAGGTGGCGAGCAGGGTTCCGAGCCGCGCGGCTTCGGCCGCGGTCATCACTTCGCCTTGTGCGACGTAGGTCGCCCGCCCTTTTTCGGGATCTCCAGTCACCCAGATTTCGACTTCCGAAAGGTCGGCGAGGCGCCGGACGAGATCCGGAAGAGCGCCTTTCCCCCAGGCCCGGACTTCGATCGGCCGATGTTCGGACGTTCCGTCCTTTTTCCAGACCACGAGGTCGGTGATTCCCGCCTTCACCGCCTTCACGAGCAGGGCGTCCCGATTCCCGCCCGGGGCGGGGAGGGCACGAAGAATCGGAGAACCGATCGAATAACGGACGAGTCCGGGAATCGTGAGGTAGCGTTGTTCGCCGACTGAAAGAACGACCGGAGGCCGGTTTTCGGGCACGGGGATCGTCGTGGCCGCATTAGCGGGCGCCGGGAGTCCTCCGTTCCCGAAGATGAATAATCCGACTAAAATTATCGGATTTGGCGTGGGCGGGGAAAATCGTTTTCGGTGGGACTCGGGGAATCGCGCGGCTTGAACCATCGGAACCTCCTTTTTTGGGGATTTCCAGCGCAAGTCTCCGGCCAGGACAGCTCGCCAGCTACGGTCCGGCGGAGGACAGCTCGCTTGCTACGGTCGGGCGGAGCCCTCCCATCCGCAAACGAGCCTACTTACGATGGAAGCCCTCCCATCCGGGCTTGACCCTACTTACGATGATTGACCGGTTAGGACCTTTCGGCTAAGTTCGCAGACTCTTTCCGACACATATTTAGAGGTCATCATCATGTCGTCTCGTACTGGTAAAACTCGTAACGCCCGCCGGACTCGCCGCCACAACAAGGGCAAGCCTCGGAAAAAAGAGCAGCAAAACAAGGGCACCACGCCGAAGTTCCCCGTTCACATCGATTAATCGGTCGGACGCGTGAGCCACACTCTATTTACGTCGGAGTCGGTGACCGAGGGTCACCCGGATAAGATCGCGGACCAGATCTCGGACAGCGTCCTCGATGCGCTTCTCACGCAGGACCCGCGTTCGCGTGTCGCTTGCGAGACGCTCGTGACGACCGGACTCGTGATCGTCGCCGGTGAAGTCACGACGAACGCGCGCGTCGACTACGCACAGATCGCGCGCGCCGCGATCAAG
>JAYVXM010000056.1:0-8493 GCA_043785205.1 Bdellovibrionales bacterium | reverse complement strand
CTTGAAACTGTGCGTCAGTTCGCCAAAGACGAGCTCGCACCGAAGATCGAACACCTCGATGCCGAAGAAGGTTTCAACCGCGAGTCCTTCAACAAAATGGGCGAACTCGGACTCCTCGGAATCACCGTAAAAGAAGCGGATGGCGGCATCGGACTCGGCGCGATCGAAGCGACGATCGCGATGGAAGAGATGGGCGCGGTCGACGCGTCGACGACGCTCTCCTACCTCGCCCACTCGATTCTCTGCGTGAATCAAATCGGCGCGAACGGATCGACCGAACAGAAAAAGAAACACCTTCCCGATCTGATGTCCGGAAAAAAACTCGGCGGGATGGGGATGTCCGAGCCGGGGGCGGGCTCCGACATGCTCTCGATGACGACGAAAGCCGTTCGCAAAGGCGACGACTACGTCATCACCGGCGGAAAAACCTGGATCACGAACGGACCGAACGGCGACGTGTTCTACGTCTACGCGAAAACCGGCGAATCGAAACGCGACGTTTCGACGTTCATCCTCGAGCGCGGGATGAAAGGGTTTTCGACGGGGAAAAAATTCACGAAGATGGGGATGCGCGCGAGCCCGACCGGCGAGCTCGTATTCGAAGACATTCGCGTACCCGCCTCCGCCCGCGTGGGCGAAGAGGGCGGTTCAGTGAAAATGATGATGACGAACCTCGATCTTGAGCGCGTGACGATCGCCGGGATTTCCCTCGGCATCGCGAAGGGCGCGCTCGAGGCCGCCACCCGGTACGCGAAGGAACGGAAGCAGTTCGGCAAGCCGATCGGCGCGTTCCAGATGATCCAGGAACGCCTCGCCGAAGGGGCCGCGTGGTACGAGGCGTGCCGCGCGCTGACTTACGGAGTCGCGAAGATGTTCGACGACGGAAAACTCGGCGGGAAAGAGTCGGCCGCGCTGTCCGCGAAGGCGAAGCTTCAATCCGCCCAAATGGGCACGAAAGTCGCCCTCGACGCGATTCAAATTCTCGGCGGCTACGGTTATACCCGTGAATTCCCGGTCGAGCGCATGATGCGCGACGCGAAGCTGATCGAGATCGGAGCCGGGACGAACGAAATCATGCGGCTGATCATCGCGCGCCAAATGCTCGGCGACGTCGCGAATCTTTAACCGCTTCCTTCCGACGAGGGCTGAACCATGAGTTTCACCGATACCGAAGTCCAAGCCGAGCTCCGAGCGCTCACGCGAAAATTCGCGGAAAACGAAATCCGACCAATCGTCGATGCCGACGAGGAGTCCGAGACGTTTCGCCCGGAGATGATCCGGAAGCTCGGCGAGATCGGCCTGACCGGCGTGCCGGTGCCGGAGGAGTTCGGAGGCGCCGGGCTCGGTTATTCCGAATACCTCGTCGTGATCGAGGAGCTCGCCCGGGTGTCGGCGTCCTACGCGGTTTCGGTTTCGGTGACGGGCCTCGCCCAGATGATCATCGCGAGCGGCGGGACGGAGGACCTGAAGAAGAAATACCTGCCGCCGATGGCGCGGGGGGAAATGATCGGCGGATTCGCGCTTTCGGAGGCGTCCGCGGGTTCGGACGCGGCCTCGCTTCGGACGATCGCGAAACGCGACGGCGATCACTACGTCCTGAGCGGCACGAAGCTTTGGATCACCCAAGCCGATTCGGCCGGGATCCTCGTCGTCATGGCCCGCACCGGCGGCGCGGGCGCCGCGGGCGTTTCCGCGTTCGTGGTCGAGACGAAGTCGGCGGGATTCCGGTGCTCGAAGCGGGAAAAAAAGATGGGCCTCTCGATCTCTCATACGATGGAGATCGTGCTCGAGAACGTGCGCGTCCCGGTCGCGAACCGGATTGGCGCCGAAGGCGAAGGGTTTAAAGTCGCGATGAACGCGCTGAACGGCGGACGGCTGACGATTTCCGCGGTCGCGATCGGCGTCGGGCGGGGAGCGCTCGAAGTCGCCGTCGCGCACGCGAAGGAGCGCGAGCAGTTCGGCAAGAAAATCCACGAATTTCAGGGCGTCTCGTTTCTCCTCGCGGACATGCATACCCAGCTCGACGCCTCCGATCTTCTTCTCCGCCGCGCGGCCGCGCTTCGGGACGCGGGTCAGCCGTTCGCGATCGAAGCGTCGGTCGCGAAACTCTTCACGACGGACGCGACGATGAAGATCACCACGGACGCCGTCCAGGTTCTCGGGGGTTCCGGGTATACCCGGGATTTCCCGGCCGAGCGCTATATGCGGGAGGCGAAGATACTGCAGATCTTCGAGGGGACGAATCAGATTCAGCGAGTAATCATTGCTCGTTCGCTTACGAAATAACGAAGGGTTAATTCGCCCGCAGAAGGGTCGGACACTGCTCCGCCGCAAAAGCGGCCATCGGACCCTTTTCGAGGTCATGGAAAACGCGCGTCTCGATCGTGCCGTCGAAGTCGAGCCGATAGAAATTCACCCAGTCCGGACCGTGCATTATGAAAGTGCGCCCATTCACGACGGTGATCGCGTTGTTTTCGTCGATCAAAATCCCCCGACCGATTCCATTCCAGCGCATCGCCTTGAGATCGCGCTCCACCCGACCGGCGCGCCGCCCGTGTTGGTCGACGAGAATTCCCTCGGGCAAGAGCCCGAGCCCCCGAGCGACCTGCGCGTCCTCGCCGGTTAACATCCACTTGCTCATGATGGCGGTTCCCGCACTCGTCCCCGCGAAAACGGTGCCGCCGGCGAATTTGGCCTCCAACGCCTCCCGAATTCCGGGGAGCGCGATGACCTTCATATGGTTCTTCTGATCTCCGCCCGCGAAAAAGACCCCGGATGCCCCTCGCAGTTTTTCGAGAAAGTCCTTCGTGAAGGCGGTTTCTTCGCCGACCGCCGGACGGTGGAGCGACGGCACGAAGTCGGTCACGCCCTGCGCCCGCAGATCGGCGGAGATCGTTCCGAAGTAGACTTCCGGCTCCTCGGAACTCCAACCGATGATGAGGACGCGGGCGCTCGGGCCGCCCGCCCAGTCGGCGAACTCCCTCATCGCCCCGGCGGGTCGATTACCGCCGCCGACGAGGACAAGTTTCGTCGTCGGCACGGCCTGGGCGACGGACGTGACGAGTCCGGCCAAAAGCGTGAGGGTAAGCGTAGCGGTTCGAAAGAGGTTTCGCATGACTCCCCTTTAACTTATCGCGGTCCGCGCCCGCCGCAAATGGACATTCCGTATTCGTGATGTTCTTCGACTTCGCTTGAATTTCGGGTACTTATCGAGTTCAATCGCCCCCATGTCGATTACCGCCGCCCGCCTCGGTTCCTCTCCGCTCATGCTCGATTGGTCGAATATCCAGCGTCCCACGAAATCGCACGCCGCCAGCGCCGGGGGCGGCGCGAGCTTTATCGACGCGTGGGGGAAACTGAAATCCCGGTTCGCTTCGGGCGAAGTGGGATTCTACGATTCCTTGAACGACCCGAAAATTTCCGATATCGATGCCTCCGAAAACCGGGCGAAGGAAATCTTGGCCTCTGGCCGGTTTACCGACGCGATTTTCCTCGGGATCGGCGGCTCGAGCCTCGGACCGATCTCGCTCCTGGCCGCGCTCAAGCACCGCTCGAAACATGGCTTGAATCTCCACTTCCTCGAAAATCCGGATCCGATCGAATGGCGGGAAACGCTCGCGAAACTCGATCCCGCGAAAACGCTCGTCACCTGCGTGACGAAATCCGGAACGACGTTCGAAACGCTCGCTCAATACCTCCTCGCCCTCGAGTGGCTCGGATCCGCGCGCTGGGCGACCCACACCGTCGCCATCACCGATCCGACGAAGGGCGATCTCCGGAAATTCGCGACCGAAAATGGAATTTCGACGCTCGCGATCCATCCCTCGATCGGCGGCCGATTCAGCCTCTTCTCGCCGGTCGGGACCTTCCCCGGTTTTCTCGCGAACCTCGACATGCGGGCCTTCATGAAGGGCGCTTCGCAAATTCGCGACTACTTCGAAAAGACGACGGTCGACGCGAAAGCCGCGGAAAAGAACGCGATCTTTCAAATCTCCGCGGATCTCCTCGCCCATTACCAGACGCGACCGATCCACGTGATCATGCCGTACGCCTCCGGGCTGAAACAGTACGGCGCGTGGTTCGTGCAGCTCTGGGCCGAATCGCTAGGCAAGGACTTGAAAGGGTTCACTCCCCTGTCCGCGCTCGGCGCGACTGACCAACATTCGATTCTCCAACTCCTCCGCGACGGACCGGACGACAAGGTGACCTTCTTCCTCACCGTCGACTCGGTCCCCGACGAAGTGAAGATTCCGCATCTGAACCGCCTTCGCGAGAAATGGACGAACGCGACCTCGCCCGCGTTCCAGATCCTCGAAGGCCACACCCTTCACTCGCTCCTGAAAGTCGAGTACCAAGCGATCGCCCTTACGCTCGCGAAGCGCGGACGCCCGAATTTCACGACCCACCTCGAGGCGCTCGACGAGCGGAACATGGGTGCGCTCTATTTCGCGGGGTGCTGCATGACGGCGTTCACCGGCACGCTCTGGGGAGTCAATCCCTTCGATCAACCGGGCGTCGAGGAAGGGAAGATCTACATCCGCGAGTCGTTGACCCGACTGGCCGCCGATCTCAATACCGAGCGACTGGCGATTGACGATTCGGACAACTCGCCCGTCGCACGCCTCCGAACTTACGCGAATCGTAACCCGAACGACGATTCGACGGGTGGTAACGGTTGACCCGCACTGAGTCAGAGTCTTAAACTTTCGAAATCGTGGCTATTTTCGACGACATGACTGATTTCCCTCCCGAAGACGACTCGACCGACTCGACGGATTCGACGAAGGTTTTAACTTCGGACCAGGCCACCCTGAATCAGGAGATGGCGAAGGCGAAGGAACAGGAAGCGTGCCTGATCATCATTCGGGGTACCCCCCAGGGTCACCGTTTCTTCATCACCCAAAACGAGATGGTCCTCGGCCGCGATCCTTCCGCCGATATCGCCATCCTTGATCAGAGCATCTCGCGCAAGCACGCGAAAGTCGTGAAGTCCGGCGGAAAAGTACTGATCACCGATCTCGGTTCCCAGAATGGGACGCTGATCAACGATAAGAAACTCGCCCCGAACGAATCGCGCGGACTGGCGAAAGAAGACATGATCAAGCTCGGCTCGACGATCATGAAATACCTTCCGCAGGGCGAGCTCGAAACGCTCTTCCTCGGAAACCTCGGTTCCGCCGCGCACACCGACGCGCTCACGAAAATCTACAACAAGCGCTACTTGATGGACGTCCTCGAAGTCGAATTCAAGCGCGCGAAAGCGCTGCACACGGATTTTTCCGTGCTCTTTTTCGATCTCGATCACTTCAAGAAGGTGAACGACAATTACGGCCACGACGCCGGCGACATGGTTCTCCGCGAATTCGCGGCGCTCGTCCGCACGAATCACATCCGCCCGAAGGACGTCTTCGCCCGCTACGGCGGCGAAGAGTTCGTCGTCCTTCTCGGGAATACCGGCGCGAAAGCGGCGTTCGAAATCGGCGAACGGATCCGCGCCGCGATCGAGACCCACCCGTTCATTTACGAGACGAAGCGACTCGCCGTCACGACCTCGATGGGAATCGCCGAGCTCAAGACCGGAATCGAATCCGCAGCCACCCTCCTCAAGCACGCCGACCAAGCCCTTTACGCCGCGAAGAATAGCGGCCGGAACCGAATCGTCGTCGCGGATTAATCAGGACGCCGCGTTAGGCGGGGTTTCTTGACCCCCCTGGGCCCCCGTGATTGAACCGGTCCGTGAATCGGATCTCCCTCTTACCTCCGGTCGTCGCCGAGCGGATCGCGGCCGGCGAAGTCGTCGAGCGCCCGTCGAGCGTGGTGAAAGAGCTCGTCGAAAACGCGCTCGACGCCGGCGCCACCGAGATCGCCGTCCGGATCGAGGACGGTGGAAAAGCGCTGATCGAGGTCCTCGATGACGGTTTCGGCATGGGCCCGAAGGATCTCGAGCTCGCGGTCCTCCGCCATGCGACGAGCAAGATCCGCGAGGTTGCCGATCTCGAGCGGCTCGTAACCCTCGGCTTTCGCGGCGAGGCTCTCCCTTCGATCGCGGCTTGCGCCGAGCTTTCGATCCTTTCCCGTGAAAAGAATTCCCCCGAAGCGTTCGAATGGCGGGATGGCCGCGTTCGCGACGCCACCTTCGGGAACTTCCACGCCGGGAAACACGGGACCCGCATCCAAGTTCGCTCGCTCTTCTCGCAAATTCCGGTCCGCCTGAAATTTCTCAAATCCGCGACGGGCGAAATCGCCGCGATCCGCGAGTGGATCGAACGCCTCGCGCTCACGAATCCTCAGATCGGTTTCAAACTCGAGACCGAAGCCCGCACCCTCCTTCACTTCCGTCCCGAGTCCGAAGCCTCGCGCGTCGCACGCGTCCTCAGCGAGGACGGCGACTTTCCGGTCGTCACCGAAGAAGTGATCGAAGCCGGCGCGATCCGCGCGCGGATCCACTGGCTCCAGGGCGCGACCTCGCCCCAGATGCGCAAGATGGTACAGGCCGTGAACGGCCGCGCCGTCCGCGACCGCCTCCTGAACCAGGCGATCCTCACGCCGTTTCGCCAGGCGCTGCTGCCCGGCCAGTTTCCGTGGCTCGCGCTCTTTCTCGACGTCCCGCCGGCGCTTCTTGACGTAAACGTCCACCCGACGAAGACGGAACTTCGCTTCTTGAACGCGTCCCAGATTTTCCGCACGATCGAGCGCCTCGGCGAGCACATGATCGGAAAACACGGGTCGATCGGATTTGCGTCCGGCGGCGCGGCTGCCCTCGATCGGGCGTCCGCGTCCAGCGGCTCGGAGCCCCCCCCTGAGCAGCGGATCGCCTCCGGGGCGAGAGCCGCTATCGAAGCGCTTACGCTCAGCACACGCGGCGTCGGTATCGCGCCGTATACCGACGGAGTCCAGCCCGCGTTTTTCTCGACCCCGTCGGAGAGGCTCGACGCGCTCGCCGCGGACCGCTCCGCCGGAACGCTCGCATTCTCCGCCACCGCTCCGGTCGCCGAATACTCCCCGAACCAGACCACCGCCTACTCCCCGACCCTCGGCCATCCGTTCACCGCCGACCGCTTCGTCGGCACGATCTTCCAGACGTACCTCCTCTACGACCTTGGCTCTGAAATGGCGCTCGTCGACCAGCACGCCGCCCACGAGCGGATCCGCTTCGAGCGCCTTCGCGCCCGCGCGCTCCGCACGGCCGAAGCGGCGGAATCCCAAGCTCTCCTCGTTCCCGAAGTCGCGCGCTTCCCCGCCGAAAATCTCGGCCGAATCGAGGCCCGGCTTCCGCTACTGGAAACGCTCGGGTTCGAGGCCGAACTTTTCGGCGGCGACGGCACGCATGAACGCCTACTCTTCCGGGCGATTCCCGCCGAATGGGGTTCGGTGAACCTTCGCACCCGCCTCCTCACGCTCGTCGAAAAACTCGGTGCGCTCGAAGATTCCGAAATTCCGGCCGCGGACGCCCACCGCGTACTCAAGCTCGACGAAAAGCTCTTCGAGAAACTCGCCAGCGAAGCGTGCCACTCCGCCGTCCGCGCGGGCGATCGGCTCGACGAGGAGGCGGGCCGTACGATCGTCGACTCGCTCTTCGGTTGCGAGCATCCTTGGAACTGTCCCCACGGCCGACCGACGGTCGCGCGCGTGCCGCGGGCGAGGTTTGAAGAATGGTTCCAGCGTCGCGTCTGAGCCCGCCTTTGATGCGGGTCGCGATCCTCACCGGAACGACGGCTTCGGGGAAAACGGCGGCCGCGCTCGATTTCGCGCGCGCTCACCGCGCGATCGAGATCGTGAACGCGGATTCGCTCCTCATCTACCGCGGCTTCGACGTCGGCACCGCGAAGCCGACCCGCGCGGAGCTCGCCGAAATCCCGCACCACCTGATCGACATCCGGGACCCGACCGAAGTCTACACCGCCGGCGATTTCGTCCGGGATATGGAGGTCACGCTCACGGACGTCCACGCGCGCGGAAAACGCGCGCTGATCGTCGGCGGCACCGGCTTCTATCTGAAAGCGATGCTCTACGGACTCTGGGACGTTCCTCGGCCGCCGGGTGAACTCCGGAAGACGCTGGAAGGACGTTCGAATCAGGAACTCTACGACGAACTCCTCGCGCTCGACGAAGAGGCGGCGCTCCGGATTACGCGGAACGATCGTTACCGGCTCATCCGCGCGGCGGAGACGATCGCCACGACGGGAAAAACGCCGACCGTGCTCGAGGCGGAAGCGGCGGCGCGCCCCGCCGTGAAGGGCCTTTCCCTCTTCGTCACCGACCGGGCGCCCGACGAACTGAAGGAGCGGATCGCGCTCCGAACCGCGGCGATGCTCGCCGCGGGATTCCTCGAAGAGGTCGCCGCCCTCCGCCTCCGCTATCCGGGCGTCCGCCCTTTCGAATCGGTCGGCTATTCGGAAGCGGTTGCCTATCTCGAAGGGCGCTCCCCGGAAGGGCGGAAGATCGCCGGTGGCATCGCCGGACTGACCGACGAGATCCGGCTGGCGACCCACC